>JBHIBX010000038.1:0-8599 GCA_046759285.1 Candidatus Omnitrophota bacterium | reverse complement strand
TCTTGATCAGTATATCGCTGAGCTTGCCCCCTTCTTCCGCGTACATATCCTGGGCTTTCTTCATGTCCTCTTTAGAGACAAGCTTCTTGCGGATAAGAAGGTCAGATATTTTTTTAGACAAGGATATTGCCATCTCGAACGCTCACCCCTTATTCTTCGCCGCCTTCTTCGGTCTTTTTGTAAATTTTGTTTATCATCTCGTGTATCGCGGTAACCGTGCTGATAAAAACCTGGACCTTCCTTTTCGTTATCATTTCGATGTCCTCTATCGCCTTTTCGTTCAGGGGGTTCGACATCGCGATCGTCAAAAGGTTCCCGACAGAGTCGATGGGAACGATGCTGTACTGCCTGGCGACATTTTCAGGAACGATCTTCGCCCCCTTGTCGCTGGGTTCATAATTTTCAAGCGGCAGGTACGGGAACCCGTACTGAGCTGTTAGGGCCTGTACTATCTCGCGTTCGTTCACATAACCCAGTTTGACCAGGATCTCTCCCAGTAGTCCTCCTTCGCGCCGCTGAAAATCAAGGGCCCGCTGTAGCTGTTCATCCGATATCGCCCCACCGCGTATAAGAATCTCCCCGAGTTTTTCACCTATTCTTCTCTTTGCCGAAGTCACTTTTATCTCCTTTTTTTCTAAACCTGTTTACCGCCGGTTTTCTCCCCTCTTTCGATCAATTTATTCAATTCCTCAACGTCCATTGTCTTCGACATAGCCCTTTCATAAGATATCCTGCCCGAAAGATAAAGTTCTGAAAGGGTCTGGTTCATCGTCCGCATCCCGAGACTCTGGGACGTCTGTATGGCGGAATATATCTGGTGCTCCTTGGATTCCCTGATCATGCTTTTTATTGCGGGGCTCGCGATAAGAATCTCCGTGGCAAGAGCCATGCCCGGCTTGTCTTTACTCGGTATGAGTTGCTGAGCCAACATGCCCACAAGGACAAATGAAAGCTGGGCTCTCACCTGTCTCTGATGAGCCGAAGGAAAAACATCGATCATCCGGTTAATCGTCTGAACGGTGTCAGGCGTATGCAGCGTCCCCAGGACGAGATGTCCGGTATCGGCAATGATCAAAGCGTTACTTATTGTTTCAAGGTCCCTTAACTCGCCTATCAAAATCACATCCGGATCCTGTCTGAGAACGTGTACCAGCGCATTACCGAAAGAATGAGTATCGGAATACACCTCCCTCTGGTCAATAAGGGCTTTCTTGCTCCTATGTATGAATTCTATCGGGTCTTCAACGGTGACTATATGGCAGTTTCTCGTCTTGTTTATCTCGTCTACCATGGCCGCCAAGGTCGTTGATTTGCCGCTTCCTGTCGGACCCGTAACAAGGACCAGTCCCTTTTGCACGTTGCAAAACTGCCTGACTATATCTCCGGGGAGCCCGCATTCTTCTATGGTCATGACCTCTAAAGGCACCATCCTGATAGCGCAACCGATGCAACCCCGCTGAAGGAAAACGTTCACCCTGTACCTCGCCACGCCCTCGATGGCAAAAGAAAATTCCATCTCTTTTTCTTCCTCGAATTTCGCTATCTCATCATCCGTCATAAGGCTGTAGACGATCTTTTTCACATCTTCCGCGCTTAACGTCTTGTCATTGACTTCAACCAGATCGCCGTCAACGCGATAGTGCAGCGGGCAACCCACGGAAAGGTGCAGGTCAGAAGCCCGTTTTTCCATCATTCCGATCAATACTTTTCTAATGTCTTCCTGCATAATATCCCCTTTTATTCTCCTACCACCCGGTTTTTTCCTCTTTGCTTGGCCAGTTTCATATTGTTATACGCTTTTGCTCCAATCTCTTTAGCGTTAGTCCCATCGATGGGGTTCTCCCCGACACCGATACTTACCGTTATCCTGTCTTTCGGGTCGCCGGAGATGTGCATGGATTCTATCTTCTTTCTTATTTCTTCGGCTATTTCAAGACTTTCCCTTTTATTTTTCTCCGGCAGGAGCATTCCGAATTCACCAAAGTCAAAGCGCGCAACTTTTCCTACGGGAGACATGACCGTATTCAGCAGGCCTGCAACCTTCTTCAAGGCATGGTTTGCTTTCGGTATACCGAACTTATTCGAGTATTCTTCAAAATTGTCCACGTTTATGACGATAAGCGAACATGGTCTTTGGTAAAAAACGGCCCTGTTGATCTCGTCTTCCAGCCTGTCTTCCAGGTAAGGACGCGTATAAAGCCCGGTAAGACTGTCGACCACCTCCAGCCCCTTTACCGCCTCAAATCCCTGGGCGCTCTGGAATCCCAGCGCCAGTTCCTTTTCAAAAGCCCTGATGACCGAAACTTCGTCGTCTTCAAACTCAAAGCCTTCCGTAAAGCTTCCGATTAAAATTAAACCGATGATCCTTCCTCCCGTCGCTCTCATGGGAAAAAATATCGCGTTAACAAAATCCAGTTTTTTTCTGATCTCTTTTTGCCAGGACTTTGTAAGTGGGCGGGAATCCAGAAGCAGGTGCTCTTGCTTGCTGAAAAGCTTTTCAAGGAAAGGAAGCTCCAGTTCGATCTTGTCAATGCGGACATCTCTGCCGGTGTTGTTAACGAAACACTTCGATACATAATTGCCGGTTTTCTCTTTGATAAAAACCGCGCTGAAGCTTTCGCTTATTTCCGCGGCGACCTTTTCCGCCGTGAATCTGGCCAGTTCATTGAATCCCGTACCTGAAGTAATGAGATCGCCCACGCGCATCAGATTCGTAAGGGTGATGACTTTCTTGTGTATCTGCACATTAAGATCTGCCGTTTTCCTGCTGTATTGCTGAAGCTCGCCTATGTAGGAACGTATCCTTCCTGTCATAGTGTTGACAGCCTCCGCTATATCCCCGAGCTCATCCTCCCTGATCATTGAAACGCCTGTGCCGTATTTCCCTTCGGCGATGAGACGGGTTTCCAGGGCCAGATCGACAACAGGGTTGATGATCTGCTTTATCAGGAGGTAGCCCAGCCATGAAATCCATAACGTGAATAGCACTATCACCGATATCGGCAGGATCTCTTCCGTTCCAGGGAAGATATATTCGACGACGAAATACATAATGATCAGCATCGGTATGATCGACATGAGGGAAAATGCGATAAGGATCTTATATCGAAGACTTTTTCTTTGAAGGGAAAGGTCGTTAATGACGCCCATATGTCAAACCTCCTGCTTTTTTTGAGGATGATTTTGCATGCGGTTATATTATAGCCTCTAACTTATATGACTATAATCATACACCAAGCGCGTTCAAAAGTCAAAATAACCCGCTCTCTGCAAGTTCTTCTTTAAGAACCCCTCCATCAACCCCCGCGCTTATATGAGACCATGGCAATTTATCGTCTAAAGCATAAGACTTCCCGGCGAAATGCCAAAGGTCCACCCCGTGTTCCGCGAAAGAGTCTTTCCAGATAGAAAAATCAAAAAATTCGCTCCACCCGTCCATCTTCGCGCCTTTCTTCCACGCAGTGTAGATCACATCCCCTATTTTCCGGTCCCCGCGAGCCATGCAGGCTTCCAGCGCTGACCGGTCTATATCGTGGAACTCTATCTGGACTTTTCTGCCCGATCCCGATAATAGTTCCTTCCTGAGGCCGGCAAGCCCGGACCTTTCGCGCATACCCAGCCACTGAAACGGGGTTTGCGGCTTCGGAATAAACGCGTTTACGCTCACCTTTATTTCTGCCGCCCCCTTTGACACTTTTTTCTTTAGCTGCGATAAATCGCGCGCCAGGCCTATGATCTTACTGGCTTCGTCTGTCTTTTTGCCGGTAAAACCGACCATGAAATACAGCTTAAGTTTCCTCCAGCCGTGGCTGTAGGCCTGGAGGGCTGACTTGCAGAGCACTTGCGGGTCAATGTCCTTCCTTATCGCCTGCCGCACCTGGTAATCGGCACTCTCGGGAGCGAATGTCAGGCCACCTTTGCGTAAACTGGAGACCATTTCCGGAAGATCGTAAAACTTTTCGTCCACGCGCAGTGAAGGTATAGATATTCCGACTCCTTTATCGCGAAAATCATCGTTCAAATTCCTGACAAGTTCCGTCAAATAAGGATAATTTATGCTGGAAAGTGAAAGTAACGCGATCTGCTCATAACCCGTATTTTGATAAGTCTGGAGACATAATGATCTGACGCGCTCCGGACTTCTTAACCTGACAGGACGGTTAACAGCACCGGCTTGGCAGAAACGGCACCGGTTCGGGCAGCCCCTCATAACTTCAACGGCGATCCTGTCGTGAACTATTTTTACCAGAGGGACTATCTGTTTTACGGGATAATAAGCATTTTCAAGATCATCGACAAGCCTTTTTTCGATCCTGGAGGGAACATCTTTCTCTACCGGACGGCCATCTTTGTAAAGCGCCGGGACATACACTCCAGGCAGCTTCGCCAGCGATCTTAACATTTTTTTCCTGCCGATCGCCTGTCGCTTTAGTTTTTTGTACTCGTCCACGAATTCCAGAATAGATTCTTCCGCGTCACCGATGAGGAAAACGTCTATAAATTTAGTCATCGGCTCAGGATTGTAGCAACAGGCGCCTCCGGCTATGACCAAGGGTTCATCCTCGCCGCGCCTCTGGGATAGAACAGTTATGCCGGAAAGGTGCAGCATATTCAAAACATTGGTGTACGTCAGTTCATATGACAGGGAAAATCCCACGATATCAAATCTGTTAATCTCGGTTTTTGACTCGAGGCTGAATAGCTTCAGGCCCTCTGCGGTAAGTTCCTTTTCCATATCATCCCACGGCGCAAACACGCGCTCGCAAAGACAATCATCCCTTTCGTTGAGAAGATGATAAAGGATACGCAGGCCAAGGTAGCTCATGCCCACTTCGTAGGTATCAGGGTAAGCTAATGCGATCGAGGTCTTATCGCCTGAAAAGTTTTTTCGGACGGAGTTTGTCTCTTCCCCCATGTAGCGCCCGGGCTTCTGGACTCTGCCAAGTATTCTCTTCAGACCGGTCATCTATTCACCCTTCTGCTGATGCTGAGCAGAAAGCCCATGGCTAAAAGGGTCGCGACTGTACTTGAACCGCCGTAGCTTATTACCGGAAGCGGCAGCCCCACAACCGGCATGAGGCCTACGGCCATTGACACGTTTACAATAACCTGAAAGGCTAAAAGTGTTACGATCCCGGCGGCTATCGCTTTCCCGTAAATATCGTCGATCTCGGAAATGATCCTGATCCCCCGCGCGATCACCAGTGCGTAAAGTCCGATCAAGACAAGGGCGCCGATAAAACCCCATTCTTCCCCTATAACGGAAAATATAAAATCGGTATGTCTTTCGGGAAGGAACTTCAAATGGCTTTGCGTGCCGCGAAGCCACCCCTTACCGAGCAATCCCCCCGAACCAACCGCGATCTTAGACTGTATTATCGTGTACCCCGCTCCAAGCGGGTCAATATTCGGGTTTATGAAAACAAGAAGCCTGCTTTTCTGGTATTCTTTAAGAATGCTCCAGAAAAAAGGCAGAGAGAGCATGCCCGCACCTATTGTCATCAGAAGATATTTAATCTTTTCGCCGCAAATATACAGCATGGAAAAAAGTATGGGGATAAGAACAACCGCGGTGCCCAGGTCCGGCTGGAGGAATATCAGGACAAAAGCGGGTATGACCATAAAAAGAGCGGCAAAAAAATTGCCGATGGTCCCTACTCTTTCCCTCCTTTCCTCTAAAAACAAGGCCAGTGCCAAAATAACGGTTATTTTTACGAACTCGGAAGGCTGCAGCGAAAACGGCCCAAGGTCTATCCAGCGCTTGGCACCATACCGTTCTCCTCCGAACATCAAAAGTAAGACAAGAACTATCAGGTTCACCGCGTAGGCGAGATAGGCAAAATCGAGTATTTTAATGTAATCAATGTTCGCTACGATAAAAAGAAGGAACATGCCGACAGCGACCCAGAGGCATTGCTTCACTACAAGAACATCTAATTCCTTGCTCCCCTGGTCCCATGTAGCGCTGTAGAGAAAAACGATGCCTAACAGCGCAATAAGAATGACTGCGGACAATAACACCCTGTCCATCTGTCCCCGCTTGGTAACCATCATATAATGTCCAGCTCCCTTGCTTTCCGGAACACTTTCCCGGCGGTTCCTGCCGCAAAGTATCCGCCCTTCCCTCCGTACTCGTCAAAAACCACAACGGTCAACTTTGGATCGTCAAACGGCGCAAAACCAGCGAACCATCCATGGCTTTTCCCCCTCGTTGTCTGGGCCGTGCCCGTCTTTCCGGCGATCTCAAAATCGTTTGACCTCGCTTTCATTCCCGTGCCTCTCGGCGCGTTAACAACCTTCCAGAGTCCCTGCCTGACTGTCTCTATGGATCCAGGGGAGATCTCAAGCTTGATCCTGGCAGACCTTTCCGTGTCTACTTCCCCGACCTTTTTCACTACGTAGGGTTTTACCAGGAACCCCTTGTTAGCAAAAACGGACATCATGCGCGCAATCTGGAGAGGCGTGCATAAAACGTACCCCTGGCCTATAGCGTAGTTTACGGTCTCCCCCTTGAACCACTTTTCGTTAAAACGCTTCTTCTTCCACTTTCGCGTAGGAAGCAGCCCCCCGGCCTCACCGGGTAAGTCCACTCCGGCCTGTTCCCCCAAACCGAATTCCTCAGCAAAAGAGGCGATATTATCCACGCCAAGCAGAAGGCCCAGCTGGTAAAAATAGACATTACATGAGTTTTTTATCGCCTCCTCCAGGGATTGCCTGCCGTGACCGCCCTTTCTCCAGCAGCGAAACGTTCTCCTCCCCATATTAAAAGTTCCGGGACAGTTAAACTCTGTCCCGGGCGTGGCCTTCCCTGTTTCGAGCGCTCCCGTCGCAATAATGGCCTTGAACACAGAGCCCGGCGGGTACACTCCTGAAATTGCCCTGTTAAGAAGCGGATAATCGCGGTCTTCCAGAATATTTTTAAGTCCTTCCGGATCCTTTCGGTTCACAAAGACTTCGGGGTCGTAATTCGGGGAGCTTGCCATCGCAAGTACCGCGCCGTTTGCGGGATCGATGGCCAGTATTGCGCCTCTCTTGTCTTCCAAAAGACTGTCACAATATTCTTGCAGTTCCAAATCGATAGTAAGACGGACATCCCTACCGGGAAGAGGCTCTTTGTATCCCAGAGTCGTCGTTTCACGCCCCCGATGGTCGACTTCCACCTGTTTGCCGCCGTGTTTTCCGCGCAGATAGTTGTCGTAATATTTTTCAACACCGTCCCTGCCGACCAGATCATTGAACCGGTAACCATAATGTTTTAATCTTTCAAACTCGGCCCTGTTTATAAGCCCCAGGTAGCCCAGAATATTGGAGGCGGCATCCCCGTTACTATATTTGCGTTTCGTGGATACATCAAGCAAGAGGCCGGGATAATCCATCTCGATCTCCTCAAGATGAATGGCTTTTTCTATTCCTATATCACCGGCGATCTGGGTAAGGGTATAAGGTTGGAGCCGTCCTTTTTCTATCTTTTTCCTGATCTCTCCCTTATCGGCATCCAGGAGGGAACTCAACGCGTCTGTCAGTTTTTCTTTATCCTTTATCCGGCTGTATATGACAGCGACATTAAAGCACAGGATGTCCTTTACCAGCACTTCACCGTTCCTGTCAAGTATAGAACCTCTTGGAGCCTTTAAGGGGACGACTTTAAGCCTGTTGTCTTCCGACATGACCTTATAAGTCTGGTGCCTGATTATCTGGACGTAGGCCAGTCCTGAAATCAGGAATACCACGCAAATAATTAATATTAGCGAAAATATTCTTGTTCGCATTTAATATTATTCTTCCTGGCTCCTCAAGCCTCTAAGAAGGAAAAAGAATACAGGTGAAACGGCGATGGTAACGATAACGGCGCGCGAACTTCCAAGAAGAACGCTCCATATCCCGACAAGTTGATTTCCGGAGGTGATCTTCAAATATAAAGCATGGACGGCAATGGTCGCGATCATGACAAAAGAAGTAATAACCATCTCCACGACCGGATTCTGCCTGTAAACTCTTTCTGCCAATATCGCAGAGAGCGCTCCCGCTGCCGGAAAAAGAAAAACATCCAGCGGCAGAGTATAGACCGAAAGACTTCCGCGCAGGATGCCGGCCACGAATCCCAGTCTTATTCCTTCAGCGTATCCGTGAAATATGCCGGCAAAGACGACGATAAGAAGTATAAGGTCGGGAAACCAGGCCGTTCGCCTCATCAGCATAACCTGGCATACGGTGGCTACAAATAAAAGGCCGTAAAGATGGATTCTTTTATTCATTTTATGCAAAGGACTTCTTCCTGATCGAAGGGATCGACAAACGGTTTGATCACAGCGTATTTATATAATCCCGTTTTGCTTCGCTCGACAGAAACAACTCTGCCGATATTGATCCCTTTAGGAAAGATCCGGCTGAAACCGGAAGTAACAACGACTGAGCCTTTTTTCACGTCCGCATCAAGGGGGATGTAAAGCATCCTTATAGTGCCCTTTCCGGCTCCTTCCACTATACCGTTGACCCTGCCCTCGCGGATCATGCCGCCGGTCTTAAAATTGGGGTGCGTTACAAGCATGACAGAACTGGAGTTTTTATCCACTTCGATGGCCTTGCCTAAAAGTCCCTT
>JBHIBX010000037.1:0-8781 GCA_046759285.1 Candidatus Omnitrophota bacterium | reverse complement strand
AGGCCCAATAATATCTTGGCCTTTTCATCCTTTTTTTTGTCGCCGGCCACGCCTACAAGAGAGACCTGAGCGCCTAATTTCACCAGGTTACTGGCTACATTACAGGCTCCTCCGGGCATGTAGCTTTCATCTTCTACCCAGACTACGGGAACTGGAGCTTCAGGGGAGATGCGTGAAACCTTTCCCCAGACGAATTGATCCAGAAGAAGATCCCCTATAACCATGATCTTTTTCCGGGAAAACCTCTTTACTATGTTCGCAAAAGTCGAGTATTTGTACCGGTTCATATCCTGCACCTCTCAATATTATTATTGTTTAGGCCATATATATTAGCAAGCGGGTATTTTAGCATGCTAATCAGCAGAATGTCAATTTCATACTTAGAGATATTTCTCCACCTGGGAAACCAGATCATTCTTGGGAACCGCCCCTACTATTTTATCCACTATCTCACCGTTCTTGAAGATCATCAAAGTAGGGATGCTCATGATCCCGTAATCGGAAGCGGTCGATTGCGCTTCATCAACATTCAGCTTGCAGACCTTAAGTTTACCGTCATATTCATTTGCTATCTCTTCGACGATCGGAGCGACCATTCGGCAGGGCATGCACCATTCCGCCCAGAAGTCCACCAATACCGGAAGTTCAGATTCCAGCACTTCCTGCTTAAAATTCGCATCATTAACACTAATTTCCATCTCTCTCCTTTCTTTCTACCAATTCTAAGGGAGGTTAGATCTGGCAGATTAGAGTAATTTTTCTGCTGCCTCAACCACTTCCTCGACGGAAATCGCCTTGAGGCACTTGAATTCCTTTTTACAATTATGCGCCAGGCAGATCTCACATCCCACGTCTTCATGTAAAACGACGTCTCTATCGCCCAACGGACCCCACCTTTTCGACGAAAGCCCCGGGTCTTTTCTCCCGAAAATAACAACCGTGGGAGTTTTTACCGCCACACTTACATGAACGGGCCCCGAATCATTGGAAATAAAGATCCGGCTCCGGGAAATAAGTTCGGCAAGCTCGCCTAAAAGAAGCATGCCGGTAAGATCGACCGCTCTCCGGCGCATCCCGGAAATCACTTTCTTGCTGAATCCTTCCGTCTCGTCCCCGCCGATCAGGACAATATCGGAACGATATTTTTCGGAAAGTGTATCCGCCACTTGAGCGAACCTCTCCGGAGACCACCTTTTTGAGGGACAGCTGGCTCCGGCGTGAACGGCGATAAAATCATCCCCGATATTACAGCTTTTCTTAATAGAATCGATCAGTCGTTTTTCATTATCGTTAGTAATGATGTATGGGCGGTGGTCGGCTTTTCCAACGTCAAAGCCGGCTTGCTCGAGAAAATCAAAATTATAATCAACCTCGTGCCTCTCGCCCGTTTGTTTTTGATGCGGGATCTTTTTTGTAAGCAAAAAGCTCATTTTTCTGTCATATCCTATCCTCGAGCGGATTCCTGCCAGGAACAAAATGATATGCGCCCTGTTAGTGGGGTGGAATGCTATACCCGTATCGAACTTCTTTTTTCTCAGGTCGAGAGCAAAGCGAAACGTTCTCCAGAAACTTTTATGCGTCCCGTATTTGTCGTAAAGTATTACTTCGTCAAGGTGCGGGTTATTCGCGACCACGTCACGGTTTTCCGGCCTTACCATAAATGCAATGTACGCGTCAGGATACGTCTCGCGCATATATCGTATTACCGGAGTGGAGAGAACCACGTCCCCTAATCTATCAGTTCGAGTTATTAATATCCTTTTAGGCATGCTAAACCCTTGTCAGCTCCTCGTATACTTCCTGGTATACATGATAGTCGCTATCGCTGAAACAGACGAACCGTATCTCGTCGAAATCTTCTTTATTTCTCAGTCCTTCCTCGATCGCTATCCACGTCGCTTTTTCAATAGGGTAGCCATACACGCCCGTGCTTATAGCCGGGAAGGCTATCGTCCTTAAGCCGTTCTCTTTTGCCAGTTTGAAACTGTTCTCGTAGCATCTGGCAAGCTTTACGGATTCGCCGTGTCCTCCCCCTTTCCATGCTGGACCGGGAGTGTGTATTATTTTTTTTGCTCTCAGGTTGCCGGCATTCGTGATCACGGCTTCCCCGGTAGTGCAACCGCCTATTTTTGAGCATTCTTCCAGGACTGACGGACCGGCCGCCCTGTGAATCGCGCCGTCAACACCACCGCCGCCCATGAGACTCGTATTTGCCGCGTTGACGATAACGTCAACATCTTCCTGTGTAATATCGCCTTGTTTAATAATGATCTTACCCATGTCGATCACCTCTTTTCAGCAGCTCTTTTGCCGCTTCAAATACTTCATCAACTGTCACGTTTGATATGCATCCTTCATCAGGACCGACCTCGCATAAGGCTTTTTCGCAGGGTCGGCAAGAAATCACAGGTTTAACGACCCTGCTCTTATCAGCGAGCGGTCCGTATTTTTTCTCATCAGAGGGCCCGAAAATCGCGATCGTCGGGGCATTGACCGCGCTTGCCATGTGCAAAGGCGCGCTATCATTCGTTATGACGAGGCTGGACTTTCTCATAAGTTCTGAAAGGATCCCAACTGAAGTCCGGCAGCATAAATTAATAACAGGCTGGGTGACTGAAGCCATAAAGCATTCGACCGTCTCCCTGTCGTCCTCGTTGCCGCATACAAGCACGCTGCAATCAAGTTCTTCAATTAATCTATCTGCTAATTTTGCGAATTTTCCTGAATCCCATCTCTTAAGGTGGCTTTTCGCTCCGGGGTTCATTAATACAACTTTCCTGCCCTCATTTGAAGACAGGATCCCATCAGCCGAAGTCCTTTCCTCTTCTGATACCGGCAGAAAGAACCTGGTGCCGGAAAAAGCGTCGAGGCCGAGATTTAAAAGCTTTGTCAAATGTCCTTCTTTCTTGTGCCGTCCCGGGACGGAAAGATCAAGGACACTTGTCCGGCAACGTGCCCCCAGGATATAAGGCAGTAAGGAATTTTTTAGGTCAACGGTAAGGTCATATTTTCCGCGCCTGAGCTCCAGAAAAAATCCCAGTCTCTCTTTTAAGGAAGTCCGTTTTTTATGCACAATGACGTTTCGCACCCGTGGGTGGGCGGAAAACAATCCTCGTCCCGCAGGGCCTGTGATCACATCTACACTGGCTCCGGGAAACTCGTCACAAAGCTTCTCAAGCACCGGGGTGGTCAATATGATGTCTCCCAGATTGCTCAGTGTAATAAAAAGAATAGTTTTAATATTATTTTTGTCGATTTTCACGATTAACGATCCCCTAATACTTGCTTTACTGCCCTTAATACCTTGTCGACTGTTATTTTCTTCATACAGATATAATCTTTTTCGCAGTCCTCGATGTAACACGGAATCTCGCAATCAACATCTTCGGCTATTACGATATTTTTCGCTCTTCCGCGCTGGCCCGTTATCCTGTGCGAAGTGGGCCCAAAAAGCCCGATGGTCGTGGCCCCCGCGGCAGAGGCCAAATGGAGAGGACCTGAATCTGCGCTGATAACGAGTTCGCTCCCTTTGAAGAGAGATGCCGCTTCGTTTAATTTTGTTTTACCGGCTAACGAATAGCATTTATTGCTTCCCACCTCTTTTACAATAGTATCCGCCAGCTCCGTGTCTTTCTCTGCCCCCGTGATCATTATCTCGACATCTTCAAAAGAGGCGAGTATCCCCTTTGTCAGTTTTATAAAATTATCTTCGGGCCACCTTTTTGGCCCCCAGTTGCCTCCCGGGTTTATCGCTACCACCCGGTTCATTCCCCCGCCTGCCTCGTGGAACAGTTCGTCCGCCCGTTCCTTGTCTTCCTGGCTTATGAAATATTCATACGTACCGTCAGCTCTCTCGACTCCGACCACTCCCGCAAGCGAGAGGATCTGATCGGCTCTGTGCAGGCCTTTCGGCGGTATTTCGACTTCCTTGGTCAATGGAGCCTTTTTCCCGGAAAATCCTATACGTTCCGGGATTCCGGCCAAACGCGCCATCACGGCTTTGGTCGCTGAGCTCTTAAGAAAAAAACATGTATCATACCTTTCATTCCTGATCATCCTGATAAACGCCAGTTTCTCGCCGATTGAACTAATACGGTTGTCGTCCGACAGTGCGTGGACATCATTTATCCAGGGATTATGCGCCAGGAGGTCCACATACCGCGGCACAACAACGCATGATATGTAAGCCTCCGGAAAGGCTTTTCTGATCGCGCGCAGAAAAGGAAATGAGAACAGGATATCTCCCATCCAGTTCAATTCAAAAATCAATATTCTCTCCGGCTCCACCATATTCATCTATAACCTAACGCCTAAAACCTGCTTGTACACTTCGATTGTTTTCGCAGCGCTGCTTTCTATTGAAAACCCGCTTAACGCCTTTTCCCGGGCCGCCTCTCCCAGCTTTTTGCGAAGTCCGGTGTCCTCTGTCAGGCGTAATATGGCGCTGCTTAAAGCTTCGGGATCTTCCGACGGAACTAAAATGCCGTCTTTCTCCTGAGCGATCAATTCCGTCAGTCCCCCTATATTACTGGCGATACAGGCGCGCCCGGCGGCCATCGCTTCAATAAGGGACAGTCCCAGGCCTTCCTTTACTGAAGCCAGGCAGAAGATGTCCATAAGGGAAAAATATCTTTCCAGGGATGCGTCGTTCCCGCTTGTAAAAAATACCTTGTCTGAAATTCCCGCCTGACGGACCTGTCTCTCCAAGGAATCCTTCTCGGGCCCATCTCCCACGATAAGGAGCTGCATGGACGTATTCCGTGCCGATGCTCTTTCAAAAGCGCTTATAAGATACTTGTTTCCTTTTACCGGTGAAAGTCGGGCTATTGTCCCTACCAAAAGAGCGTTTTCCGAAAGTCCGATACGCTTTCCCAGTTCCGCGTCTTTAGCTCCGGCATCTAAATTCGAATAACGATCGATCTCTATGCCTGTATAAACTTGGGCGACGCGATCACCGGCAAGATGAAAATCTTCCACAAGATGCCTTTGGACGCTCTTACTTATCGCGATAACTTTCCTTCCCCAGCAAGGGAAAAGTCTCCTTCCAAGCCGGCGGTATTCGAAAAAACCGTGGCATGTTGTAACAAACGGAACGGCCGCACTCAGATCCACCAGTTGCCCCAAAACCTGCGTAACACGCGTCTGCGCGTGAACGAGGTCGATCTTGTTATCCTTCACGATTCTCATTAATGAAGGGAGGGCTTTCCACATTTTGAAGCCGAATTCAAACTTTGTTTTTACATCGAGCGAAATGTGCTGTATGCTGTTCTGTTTTAAGACCTCTTCAAGGTCTCCTCCACTCGATGAAACGACAACTCCCACCCCTGCCCTTTTAAGGTATTTGGCCAGGTTTACGGTGTAAGTACCTATCCCGCCTGAATTTAAATGTGTCGTCAAAAGTAAAACGTTCATCTTATTACTTCCATTATCGCGTTAAAAACTTCCTGAGGCTTTATCGAACTTATGCACTTTTTCTTTTCTTTCACGCACACCGGCTTATAGCAAGGTGAGCATTCCAGCTTATTGTATATGACCTTGTAATCCTTTGCGGGCGGAAGATGTTTCTCGGGGTCAGTGGGTCCAAAAATAGCCACAAAAGGCGTCCCGGTCGCGATGGCAACATGCATGGGTGAACTGTCACCTGTGACCATAGCATCGCACCGCTTAACGAGACTTACGAGATATGAAACGCTGGTCTTGCCGACGGCATTGATGGGTTTAGCGCTTGCCTTCTTTATAAACTCTCTTGCTTTTTCTTCGTCATCCCTTGTGCCCAGGAGGACCGTGCGTATGCTTTCTTTTTCGGCCAACATTTCCACAAGTTCCATCATTTTTGAAAGCTCCCAGTTCTTTGTTTTCCAGCGCTTGCTGGCCGACAAACTTAGCGCAACCAGTTTTTGGTCCTTCTTGAGCCAGTTACTTTGTAAAAACTCATCGGCCCATTCTTCGCTCCTCCTGCCGGGCCACAGTTCAAGACGCTCTTCCGGTCCGATGATCCCCAAAAGAGCAAGTACCCGCGCCTGATGTTTTATCGGCTCCATGGGCTTTTCGGGAAGACCGACTTTGCGATTGAGAAAAATGCTCCATTTGCGGTTATCATACCCGTACCTCTCGGGAATAGCGCTTAAAAATGAAAGGAGATGGCTCTTGCGATTGTTTTGAAAGTCTATCGAAATATCAAAGTCTTCCGAACACAATCTACCTGCGAGAGCGAAAAACCCAAGGCCTTTATCTCTCCCGTCAAAATCGCAGGTAATGACCTCGTCTAAATAAGGACAGTGGTCAAAAACTTCCCGGAACCTGACATCTACGAGAACCTTGATATCGGTATTTCGGAACTTTTCCCTGATCGCCCTGATGGAAGGAATGCTGAGGATCACGTCTCCGAGCGAACTTATCTTGAAAATCAGAACCTTCTTTAGTCCAAGCACCCACTCATACGCTTCCATAGTCGCCTTCATCGCTTTTTCCAGCGAATAATTCTCTTCAACATGTTTTCTCGCATTTTTTGCGACACTTTCCATAAGTTCGGGGTCTTCCATGTACTTCATGATCTTGCCGGCCATATCTGCCGGGTTTCCCGGCTCGCATAAAAGACCAGTGACCCCGTCTTTGATGTTTTCCGCTACCCCTCCGATCCTGGTCGCGACGACAGGGACTCCTCTTGCCTGCGCTTCAATAATAGACCTTCCGAAGGCCTCCTGCTCCCTGTTAGCCGAGACAAGCACGTCTATCTCTTTTAAAACTTTTGCGACATCCTCGCTGCTTTCAACAAATTTAACGTTATCCCGGAGCATTAGCCGTTGTATTGCCAGGTCTATTTTTTTCACATACTCGCCGCTGGCTGAAGCGCGGTCCCCCATGAGCACTATTTCAAGATTATGTTTTTTTCTTGCGACAAGCGATACCGCCTTCAAAAAATCCAGGTGCCCCTTCAGCGGGGCAAAACGGGCTATCATTCCTACCTTGAAAGTTTTTGAGGGCCTCTCCTCCGGAGAAATAAATGAGTATTTCTTGAGGTCAACTCCTCTCGGGATAATGGTTATCTTCCGTAATGGAACACCAAAATTATCCCTCATGTGCCTTGCCATCATCTCGCTTGCAACTATAACCATCTTGCCCCACCCCATCACCCTGCTAATGAAATGCTTTCTGTAATGGCCGTGGGCCGTGGGTATAAAGGTCTTTCGCGTTGAACGAGCGGCAAAATACCCTGTAAGGGCGGGGATCCTGCTTCTCGCGTGCACTATGTCTATGTTTTCGCGCCTTATTATCTGGCGGACCCTGAAGTAACAATAGATCATGCTTAAGGGATTTTTGCGCCCTACGGGTAAGGTATACTGGCGCGCGCCTATCGCTGCGAGGTCCCTTTCAAGCCTGCCTCCCCCGGAGACAATCACGGCCTTATGCCCGTTAAGGGTAAGGTGGCGGGCAACTTCAACTGTGCTTCTTTCAACCCCACCAACATTTAACTTCGGAACTAACTGCAATACATTCATAACCTATAACCTATAACCTATAACCTAACACCTAACACCTAAAACCTAGAATAGTTTATACATTTTTTCGAATATCCGTTCATTGTCATCCGGCAACACGTGTTCTGCATGGCCGCTGACAAAACGTTCCGCTTCATCCGGTATCTGCTCAGGGCTGACGATCTTAAGATATTTACTTCTCTCGAGATCCTTCGCAAACTTCTCGTATTTCGTCAGACGGCTTTTCTTCTTATCCGGCATAAATACCAGGACGGGCTTCCCGGAAGAGACAGCTTCCGAGACCATCGAAATACTCTCCCCTGAAACAACTACTACATCGCTGAGCGCCAGTATCTTTTCGACGGTGTATTCATCTTTGTCTTCCCTGCCCGAAATGAATCTCGCGCACCTGGGGTATCCGGTGAACGCTTCTTTAGCGATAGTTTCGGCGGCATCCGGCGTCCTTCTTGAAGTTGTCATGTAGAGATGGCCGTTCAACCGTTCACACGCCCCCTTGATCCCTTCTGTCACTGAACGCATCAAGCCTCCTCCAAAATGGAAATAAGGATTATCCCCTCCCAGCAAAAGACCTATGCCTACACCTTCCCTTGGTTCCATAAGAGAAACCAGCTCTTCAGGATGAACGGTATTAGGCGCAAGATCAGTCACAACGATGTTCTTTCCCTTGATGTTCTTAGCTAGACAATCGTGCTTGGGAACCACTACAAGGTCAAATTTCCTGCGGTTATAAGTCCCGGGGTCCAGAACAGTAAGGTTCCGGGCATTATTTTCGATCTTTAAAAATCGATTTACTCCCGAAAGAGTCGAACCGCAGCTGATAATGACATCCGCGTAGCGGCTCACCGCATCCTCGTAACTTTTTCCCTCCAGGAAAGGCGCCAGGCGTCTTGCCTTACCTTGGCAATTAAAGGTGATGATCGGATTCAAAAGATTGAACATGGTCTTGGCAGCCTTGCTTTTAAACCTGATCTCAACGATATCGACCGGGGTCTGTTCCGGCGTGAAACCTTCGCTCTGGCGGTAACGTTTCAGCTGTTTTATGACCGCGAGCGACTGTTTAAGATGCCCCTTCTTCCCGTCATCCAGGACCATTATCTTTTTCACCGGGGTAAGCTTCCACTTTTTGTGCATCCAGAACCATTGTTCCGGATCTTCCCTGACGTGTTTTTCAAGAAGGCGGTTGTATTCTTCCATATAAGGCACGATATCTTCCTTTTTGCCGATCACCATCGGTTTTTCCAGGATTATCTTTTGATACGGACCTTTGATCCTGTGAATAAAA
>JBHIBX010000036.1:0-8901 GCA_046759285.1 Candidatus Omnitrophota bacterium | reverse complement strand
GTTGAAATGAAAGTCCCTGTCGTGAAAGTAAGAGAGATAATCAAGATCGCACAGCACCCCATATCGCTGGAGACTCCGATCGGAGACGAGGGGGATACAAGTTTCGGTGATTTCATTGAAGACAAGTCGGCTATATCCCCCGCGAACGCGACGGCTTACGCCATGCTTAAAGAACAGATGGACGATGTTCTTTCAACACTTACGGAACGTGAAAGAAAAGTTCTGACGCTCAGGTTCGGTATAGGGGACGGATGCCCCAGAACTCTCGAGGAGGTGGGTAAAATATTCAATGTTACCAGGGAACGCGTGCGTCAGATAGAAGCTAAAGCGCTTAAGAAGCTAAAACACCCTATCAGGGCGAAGAAATTAAAGAATTTTCTGGATATGGGTTTTTCGGAATAAAAATATGAAAGGAGAAAAAATGGAAGAAATGAAAGTTGAACTTTTCATACCAGGAGAGCTTAAGGAAGACCCCATTATATATAACATGATCAAGGAGTTTAATATCTTCGTGAAGATAGTAGAAGCCTCTTTCTCCACGGAGAGCGGGTGGGCCTACCTTGTTTTACGCGGCGAAAAGGTTGAGATGGACAAGATGTTCGAGTATCTCAAGGGAAAAGGCATCAGCATTGAGATAAGGTCTGAATGAGAAAAGGCGTAAAAAAAGTAGGATGCAATAAAGCCCCCAAGGCCATAGGCCCCTATTCCCAGGCGATTTCCGCAGGTGAGTATGTTTTCGTATCCGGCCAGATCCCGATAGACCCCGAAACGGGAGAGATCATCACGTCAGACATCAAAAAACAGACGTCCGTTGTGATCGATAATACCGAAAAGATACTGTGCGAGTGCGGGCTGGAGCTGCATAACGTCATAAAAAGCGAAGTTTTTTTGAAGGATATGGGTGATTTTGAGGCCATGAATGAAGTATACGCTTCCAGGTTCGGTGGCGATGCTAAACCCGCCAGGCAGGTCGTGCAAGTGGCGAGGTTGCCAAAAGATGTCGGGATCGAGCTTTCCTGCATAGCGTATAGAGGATAATGAAGCTGGTAAGATTTCGCTACAAGAATTCCGTTTACAAAGGCGCTTTTTCTGATAACAAAATCACGGTAGATTTTCCGGACGGCAAGCAGGAAGAGGTAAAGCTTGGCGAAGTTACGCTTCTTGCGCCGGCAGAGCCCACAAAGATCGTATCCGTCGGCCTCAATTATAAAGACCATGCCGAAGAGCTGGACATGGCCGTTCCTGAAGAGCCGGTGATATTCATAAAACCTTCGACCGCAGTTATTGGCCCCGAAGACGCTATATTTTATCCGCGTGGTTCTGTCAGGGTAGATTACGAAGCCGAACTTGGAATAGTCATAAAGGACAGGACCAGAAACGTCTCGGCGGATGAAGCCGCGAGCCATATTGAGGGATATACCTGTTTTAATGATGTAACCGCCAGGGATCTTCAGAAAAAAGACATCCAGTGGAGCAGGGCGAAATCATTTGATACATTCGCCCCGGTGGGGCCCTGGATCGAGACTGACCTTGACCCGGGCAACCTGAAAATACGCGCTTTTCTGAACGGCGAACTGAAGCAGGATTCAAGCACGGCTGAATTTATATTCTCTGTGCCGGAACTCGTCAGTTTTATTTCGGGCGTCATGACGCTCCTGCCGGGAGACATCGTATCGACGGGCACGCCCCCGAACGTTGGCCCGATGGAGCCCGAAGATGAAGTGGTTGTGGAAATAGAAGGCATAGGATACTTGAGAAATAGGGTTGAGTATGAGAGTGGTAGTGCAGAGGGTTAAAGAAGCGTCGGTGTCTGTTGACGGAAAAGTGAAAAATTCCATAGGGAAGGGTTTATTATTGCTTGTGGGTGTCAGCAAGATAGACCGACCGGAGGACGCGGACCGTATGGCGCAGAAGATAAGGAAGCTGAGGGTATTTGAGGACAAGCAGGGGAAGATGAACCTTGACCTCGTGCAGACGGGCGGCGAAGTGTTAAGCGTTCCTCAGTTTACGCTTTTGGCTGACACAAAAAAAGGTAACAGGCCGGGGTTTGATAATGCGGCCGATCCTTCAGAAGCGAAGGCTTTGTGGGAAAGGTTTAACGAAGCGCTGAGGCGCGAACAGGCTACAGTTAAAGAAGGCGAGTTCGGCGCGCATATGGAAATAAATCTTGTAAACGATGGTCCGGTGACGTTTGTCCTGGACTCGAGCGCGGGAGGGGAGAAATGAGGTTTTGTTCCGGAGAAGAAATCTCATCTTTGGTGAAGGGGCTGATATCTGAAAAACATCAGGTCGGCCAGTACAGCGTGGATCTGACAGTTGCAAAGGTTTCCGCGGTAAAAAAAGAAGGCGATATCGACTTTGGGGGCAGCGAGGAGAAGGAAGCGCTGGTTGAAGAGCTGAAGCCCGCCAAGAGGACCCCCGAGGATAAGTACGGCTGGTGGGAGCTGACGGCGGGAGAATACATAGTCGAATTTAACGAGAAAGTTACGATACCGGAGAACTGCCTTGGTATTTTTCAGCCGCTTGTGAGAACTATCGGGGCCGGGGTCATACATCCGACTTCAGTCCTTCATTTCGGAGAGAAGGTGGAGAAGACAGTTCTGATAGTGGGAAAATCGGGTTTTAACATTAAGGAAAACGCAAGAATATCTTCGCTTATGATGGTAAAGGCCGTAAGCGAGTAAGGAGGAGATCATGGGTAAGATAACGATCGAAAAACCTGATTCAGGAAAACTGGAAAAACTCGGCGTGAATTCATGGCCGATATGGGAAAAGGAAGTTTCCCGGTTTGACTGGAGTTATGACGAGCAGGAGACTTGCTACATCCTGGAAGGAAATGCCAGGGTTGAACCCGAAGAAGGCGAACCGGTTGAATTTGGAGTGGGGGACCTGGTAACGTTTCCGAAAGGGATGAACTGCGTGTGGGAAATAAGAAACCCCATAAGGAAACACTATAAGTTTGGTTGAGAATGATACGCATCTTTTTCTTTTTGATATTCTTGTCCGTCTTTTTTGTCTTTTCGGCGGTTTCGCAAAGCGGCCGTATGCATATGGGTGATGACATGTCCATCGGCATGCCGTTCGGCGGTGGTACCGAAGAGGCAGATCTGAGTCTATGCCCAATGGGCGCAACTGTTATAAACAATTTTCTTATGGCCTGGAAGGTCGAGGATTACGAGACGATGTATAATCTTTATGATGATGAGAGCAAGAAAGACTATCCCTTTGCGCAGGCAAAATTCGATCTCAGGATGCTTGAATATAAACCCTTCACGATCAGTTCTGTGCGGAAAGACGGCGATAACTTTGAATTTTTACTGAGCCATGGCGATTGGAAGGACGGAGATAAAGTGCTGAGAAAGGTGATCATTAACGGCGAGTCTTTCAAGATCATCAAGCAATCCGGAAATTCACCCTTCAAGAGGTCCGCCGAGGATTATTTTTAGTTTTTTTATTTTCTCTTCTTGACAAGTATGAATACTTGTATTATACTTGTTTATAGGAGGGAGCATGAAAAGGAGATCTATGTTCAGGTTTTTTGCGACAGTCTCGGACCGGGGCCAGATATTCATACCCAAGGTCCTGCAGGAATATTTTCATATAAAGAACAGAGACAAGGTGATGTTTGTCGTCAAAGAAGACGGAAAAGTGGTTTTCTCCAAAAAGGGGAGGGAGGAGGAATGAGAAAGAAAAAATACATACAGGCATGCGAAATGGGCGTATCCATTTACGGCAAAAAGAAAGGTAAAAAGGTTAATACGAGATACAAGAACGTGCGGAAAAAAGACCTTGCCAATGTGTATAATAAATTCTTCAAAGACCAGGTATCCGCGTTATACAGAGCCATAAATAACAGTTAAAAATGTAGCCGAGGTTTCAACCTCGGAAAAAATGTAGCCGAGGTTTCAACCTCGGAAATTATTTGCAAATTTTTAACAATGTATTAAAATAGGGACAGACACCATTGGTGTCTGTCCCTAAAAAATAAGGAGTATTTAATATGGCAGATATCAAAAAAATAGGCATAATCACAAGCGGCGGCGACTGCGGAGGATTAAACGCGGTTGTCAAGGGTGCAGCTGATGCCTCGATCAAATTAGGATTAAATTGTTATGTTATCCCGAACGGGTATGCTGGTCTTTATAATCTTATTGACTTTGATGAATTGACCGAACTTACGTCACTTCGCGCTGATCTTATCGATGCCAATCCGGCTGGTTCCGAGGCAGGACATTCCCGTGACAAGATAAAGAAGATAAAAGATGAAAAGAAATATGAGCGCATCAAAAAGGGGCTGGAGAAGTTTGGAATAGATGGGCTTGTTATCAGCGGAGGAGATGACACCGGCAGCGTTATAGTAGACCTTTTTAAACAGGGCATCCCGTGTGTTCACGTCCCTAAGACCATGGATCTCGACCTTCAAACTTACTCAGTCGGGGGCGATTCCACGATCAACCGCATTGCAAATTTTGCTGAAGATCTTAAAACAACCGGGAAGACACATAACAGGGTCATTGTCCTTGAAGTATTCGGCAGATATGCCGGCCATACAGCTTTACGCGGCGGTGTTGCTTCAGATGCCGACGCGGTACTTATTCCGGAAATACCTGTTGATTTTAATATTTTGTATGATCACGTTAAGGAAAGGTTGACCAAACGGATTCTTGAAAGCGATGTTCACGCAGGAACATATCTTATTATCGTAGCCGAAGGCCTTAGGGACGCCAGCGGAAAAGAGATCATTGATGAAAGTGCCGGTGTTGACGCGTTCGGCCATAAAAAGCTCGCAGGAGCAGGAAAATTTGTCCGGCAGCAATTATCAAAAAAATTTAAAGATGATCCGGAAATAACCGATTTCATGAAGAAATCCCATATGTATGTCGAAGAGCTTTACGCTACCCCTGAGGTGCGTGAAGTAACACCGGGGCATCTTGTGCGTTCCGGGCGCAGCTCGGCATACGACGTGAATTTTGGAAGAGAAGGCGGAGCGGCAGCAGTCGCTCTTTTGAAAAATGGCATAACCGGTGTGACAGTAGCGGGAATCAACGGTAAAGAGATTCGCTACATGTCAACCGAAGAGGCCATAAAGCAGAGACAGGTAAACCTGGATCTTGTCAGCCTTTATGAACAGCTCGGTATCTGCTTCGGCAGAAAGCCCGGAACATTCACTCCGGTATTTAAAGAGATCAAGAAAGCCCCTGAAAGATTCCTCTGACAGATGCAATACGCCAAAGGTTCCATCGGTAGAGTATTTCTTATCAAATTTGAACACGGCGAAGATCTTCTAAAGGAGATCGAAAAGCTTGCCGATAAAGAGGGTATATCAAGCGCGACGGTAGCGATCATAGGCGCGCTGGCAAAAGCAGATATCGTTACCGGCCCCAAGAAAGCAGAACTACCCGTTACGCCTAATTTTACTTCATTCGAAGATGGACGTGAAATATTGGGTTTTGGAACGATCACGAGAAAAAGCGACGGACTGTCGCTGCACATCCACGGTTCTTACGGTAGAGACAGGGATACGCTGACGGGATGTTTAAGGAAAAACAGCGAAGTCTTTATTACGATCGAAGCTGTCATAACCGAGCTGAAAGACATCAAGGCCACAAAGAAAAAAGATGATAGAACAGGTCTTGAACTTCTCGCCTTTGACTGACCAGATTTGCCATGATAACAAACGAGCGAAGAGCCTTTAAAAGGGTAAACAAGAAATACAACGTGACCTTTAAGCCTCACGCGACTGCCGGATCCCATAATAGCGCATCTATTACAAAAAATATAAGCATGGGTGGAGTTTATTTTACCAGCATTGAAAAATTTGACATCGGACAACTGCTCGATTGCCGCATAAAGATTCCGAAAGCTGAAGAAGAGGGCAAATGGCTCGCCAGAGTTGTTCGTTGTGAAAGCATCAGCGATCAAGTTGTGAAAACTTACGGCATCGCGGTTGAATTTGTGAAATCATTTGGAAGCTCCGAGAAAGATTTAAGGAAAGCATTGAAAGAAAACTGATCATTAACTACTTTCTGAAACTCGCATTATAAGCAGGTTTTATAATGTTTTTTTTGTTATGAAAATAAAAAAATAAAAAAAATAAAAAAAATGCATTTTTTAACTTGCAAATCTAGAATAATAATGTATATTTTTCTTATGAAAAAAGATTAAAAGAAAAAATTTTTTTATGTAAAAAAGTTTAAACGAAGGGAGGCGAGAAATGGCGAAGAAGAGAAAAGCAGCGAAGAAAAAAACAGCTAAGAAAAAGACAACCAAGAAGAGAAAGACAACGAAGAAAAAGGCAGCAAAGAAAAAGAAGAAATAAGTTTTTGGCATCTTAGCTGAAAAATATTATTTTTGGAACAGCGGTTCTTTTTTTGAAGGACCGCTGTTTCTTTTTACCCCGCCCATAAATCCATTTTCGCTTGCCATTGTTTTAATTGCTATGATATAATACGCCGACTAAAAAGGTGGGGGCATAGCTCAATTGGTTAGAGCAACTGACTCATAATCAGTAGGTTCATGGTTCGAGTCCATGTGCCCCCACCATATGATGGGCGCATAGCTCAGCTGGTTAGAGCGCATGCCTCACATGCATGAGGTCGGAGGTTCGAGTCCCCCTGCGCCCACCATAATATTTTTATTTATAATACAACCAACCCAGAAAGGGATCATGCCGGAAGAAACAAACTACATAGAGCAACTCGACAAATTAAAAAAACTGCAGGAAATCGACGTTGAAGTCTACCATTTAAAGTCAAAGAAGGAAGCCATTCCCGTCAGAATCGATGAGATAAATAGGACCATCGAAGAAAGAAAAACGAACATGAATACAGCCGAAGAAGAGCTTAAAACCCTGCAGGTCGCCCAGGGTGAAAAAGAAACGGAAATGGCGGCGAACGAGGAAAAGATAAAAAAGCACGAAGGCGAGCTTTACCAGATCAAGAGCAACAAAGAATACCAGGCTCTCCTGCAGGAGATCGAAAGTATAAAAGCGGATGTTTCGCTCCTGGAGGAAGATATTATAAATCTTTTAGACCAGATCGAGAGCGCCAAGGGAAAGCGCGAGCAGGAGAAAAAGGTTTTCGAGGAAGAGAAGCAGACGCTCAACAAGGAGCAAGGGGACATAAAGACAGAAGAGAAAAAGATCGATCAGCGTCTCAGCGAGTTGGAAAACAAGAGAAAAGAATCCGTCCAGGGCGTAGACTCGGGTATTCTGGCAAGGTACGAGAAGATCCTGGAGCTCAGGGGAGGGATCGCGCTGACCAAGGTCGACGGGGAAGTTTGCGGCGAATGCAGTATGACGCTCAGGCCGCAAATAATAAATGAAGCAAAATTGAAGAAGAGTCCTGTCTTTTGCGAGAATTGCTCCAGGATACTTTATGCGGAAGGCGAGCAAGGCTAAAGAAATTCAAATATATGCCGACGGAGGCTCGCGCGGAAACCCGGGTCCGGCCGGGATCGGCGTGGTCCTGGTAGACGAGAACGGCAAGAAGGTCCAGGAAATATCAAAGTATATCGGCAATGCCACGAACAACGTTGCCGAATACCTTGCAGTCATATACGGCTTGATGGAAGCGCTTTGGGAAAAAACCGCAAAAGTCGTCATCAATATCGACAGCCAGCTTGTGGCAAGACAGCTCAAGGGCGAATATAAGGTAAAAGACCAGAACATGCAAAAGTTCTTTGGTATCGCCTTGAATCTTTTCAAGGGATTTGATAAAGTAGAAGTGAGGGAGATTCCCAGGGATAAGAACAAAGAAGCCGATAGTCTTGTCAACAAGGCTATAAACCTGGAATCTCTTCTATAGATTTAATAAGTAGATGCTCATTGAAGCAGGTTGGGTGATTGCTCTTTGCTTTGAGCAAAGAGAGGAAAGTCCGGGCTCCACATAGCAGCGTAGCGGGTAACACCCGTCCACCGTAAGGTGAGGATAAGAGCCACAGAGACGAGTCTTCCCGTTCGCACGGGGAGGGTGAAACGCGGCAATCTCTACGCGGAGCAAGGCCAAATAGGGAAGGAATCAGAAAAATCCGGAACGTGCGGATGGACTGATAACGAAGCGGCTAGTTTCGTCATGACTTCCGGGTAGGTCGCAAGAGGCCGCCAGTAATGGCAGCCCCAGACAGATAATCACCGTCCGCCGTAGCTTTAGCGAAGGCGGATACAGAACCCGGCTTATAGACCTGCTTCGGTGGGCTTTTTTAATTTATGAAGACGTATCTTGAATGTATTCCATGCTTTCTGCGACAGGCGCTGGATGCCGCAAAACTTGCCGGTGCTGACAAAAAGGTGCAGAAAGAAATAATAGACGAGGTTTCGCGGGTGCTCCCGGACTTCCCCCTGAATGTTACCCCTCCCGAAATAGCTTTGACCGTCTACGGGATAGTAGAAAACCATACCGGGGGAAAAGACGCCTATCTGGAGGTCAAGAAGAAAAGCAACGCGATGGCCATGGAACTCTACGAACGCCTTAAAAAAGAGGTCGAGAGTTCCGAAGATGTGCTTCTGAGGGCCGTGCGCCTTGCCGTTGCCGGTAATGTAATAGATTACGGTGTTCCCCACGCCTTTAATATCGAGAAAGAGATCGAAGAGTGCCTCAAGAAGGATTTCGCTATATTCGATTTCGAGGCCTTCAGGCGCGAAGTAGCTAAGGCAAAAAATATTCTTTATATCCTGGACAACGCGGGAGAGATAGCCTTTGACAGGATATTGGTAGAGGAGATCGGCAAGGATGTTATCTGCGCAGTTCGGGGAAAACCTATTATAAATGACGTAACTATGGAAGACGCCTTGCAGGTCGGTCTCGACAGTGTCGCTAAGTGATATCAAGCGGATCCGATATACCGGGTACAGTCCTCCAGAGATGCAGCAGGGAGTTCCTCGAGCATTACAAAAAGGCGGAT
>JBHIBX010000035.1:0-9054 GCA_046759285.1 Candidatus Omnitrophota bacterium | reverse complement strand
TCCGTGGAAAAAGTTAGACTCACAAGTTCTGGCACCGAAGCCGTGATGGGAGCGGTGAGGTTGGCAAGGGCCTACACGACAAGGAAAAAGATCATAAAATTTGAGGGGGCGTACCACGGCCACGCTGATTATCTCCTGGCTAAAGCCGGGTCAGGTGCGGCAACATTGGGTATCCCGAATAGCCTGGGCGTGCCGGAAGAATTTACCAGGCATACGATATTGCTCCCATACAATGATCTGAAAAAGGTTGAAGACGCGGTGAAACGTCACCGGAAAGAGCTGGCCGCGATAATCGTTGAGCCAGTAGCGGCTAATAATGGGGTCATCCTTCCGGGGGAAGGATTTTTGAAGGGATTAAGTCGGATAACCAAAAAGTACGGCATTGTCTTGATCTTTGACGAGGTCATCACAGGCTTCCGGCTTTCGTACGGTGGGGCGCAGGAATTTTTCAATGTTAAACCTGATCTGACCTGCCTGGGGAAGATAGTCGGCGGAGGATTGCCAATCGGGGCTTTTGGCGGGAAAAAAGAGATAATGAAGCTTCTGGCTCCGGAAGGCAGCGTATACCAGGCCGGTACATTATCCGGTAATCCGATTGCTGTCACAGCGGGGATAGTGACCCTGAAGACACTCAAGAAGAACAAACCTTATAGAGCGCTGGCGCGCAAAACACAGAAATTATGCGAGGGAATAAGATCAAGAGCCGAAGGGCGCGGCATAAAGATCGATGTCAATTATATCGGCTCCATGTTCAGCGTGTCGTTAAAAGGCGGACCTTTCAAAAAGTTTTTCCACGGGCTTTTACAGGAAGGGGTGTACTTTTCTCCTTCAGAATTTGAATCGAATTTCTTATCTATGGCGCATTCTGATAAAGATATTGAAAAGACCTTAAAGGCGGTTGAAAACGCATTTAAGGTCTTATAAAAGGAAGGATAAAATGGGAAAAATAGCAAAAAATATTCTGGAACTGGTTGGCAGGACCCCTATGGTAAGGCTCAACAAGATCGTTGAGGAGGGGATGGCGGAGATCCTGGCAAAACTCGAATCTTATAATCCGGCCGGCAGTATTAAGGACAGGATATGCCTTTCGATGATTGAAGATGCCGAGAAGAAGGGATTACTGGCCAAGGGCTCGACGATAATCGAGCCGACAAGCGGTAACACCGGAATAGGACTGGCCATGGTTTCCGCTGTGAGGGGCTACAAGTGTATTCTTACGATGCCGGAGACGATGAGCCTGGAAAGGATATATATCCTTAAGTCCTACGGAGCGGAGGCTGTGCTTACGCCTGGGGTGGAAGGGATGACAGGCGCTATAAAAAAAGCCGAAGAGCTTCTAAAGAAGACACCGAACAGCTTCATGCCCCAGCAGTTTAAAAATGAGGCAAACCCTAAAGTGCACAGGGACACGACAGCTAGAGAAATACTGGATGACGTCGGAAAGGAAATAGACGCTTTTGTCGCGGGCGTTGGAACGGGAGGTAGTATAACCGGTGTCGGTGAAGTCCTTAAAGCGGAAAATCCGGACATCAAAATAGTCGCGATCGAGCCTAAGACAAGCGCTGTTTTATCCGGGGGTAAACCCGGTCCCCACAAGATCCAGGGTATCGGCGCGGGCTTTATTCCGGAGGTGTTAAACCTGGAGATAATTAACGAAGTAGTTCAGGTTGACGATGATAGCGCCTTTAAGACCGCCAGACGTCTGGCGCAGGAAGAGGGCCTCTTTGTCGGGATATCTTCCGGGGCGGCGGCATGGACAGCCTTAAAAGTCGCCAAAGATCTGGGCAAAGGAAAAAAAGTTGTCGTCATCTTCCCCGACACCGGCGAGAGATATTTTTCAATGGAACGCTATTTCGAGGTTTAACTATCTATTTGCATTTGTATATCGATGTGATATTATTTATTAATATCATACAAATCGAGGCAAAATATGTGGAAATATACTGAAAAAGTTATGGACCATTTTAGAAACCCGCGCAATGTCGGCGAGATAGAGAACCCCGACGCTGTCGGTGAAGTCGGCAACATTATATGCGGCGATGCTCTTAAACTGACGCTGAAGATAGACAAAAAGACGGAAAAATATTAGACGCGAAGTTCCAGACCTTCGGGTGCGCCAGCGCCATTGCTTCTTCTTCCGTTCTTACCGAAATAATCAAGGGTATGACGGTTAATGAGGCCTCAAGGGTCACCAATAAGGAGATAGCAGAATATCTCGGGGGTCTTCCGGAAGAGAAGATGCATTGTTCCATCATGGGCATGGAGGCCCTGGAGGATCAGGGTCACAAAAGAGTGCTTCTGGTGGCAGGCGAGGATCCCGTTGTTTCTAACATAGGGTTTATTGAAGAAATTATCAAGGTAATCTATGAAACAAAAAAAGGGAAAGGCTCGATCAGGAGGGTTAATGTTAATGTTGCACCCTTGACCATCGAAGACTTTTATCGTCTTAAGGACGCGGGGATCGGCACATATCAATTATTCCAGGAAACGTATCATAGAGAAACTTATAGGCGAGTGCATCCTGACGGGCCAAAAGCTGGTTTTGATTGGAGATTAAGCGCTATGGACAGGGCTCAGGAAGCCGGCATAGACGATGTCGGGATAGGCGTTCTTTTCGGCCTCTACGATTACAAATTTGAAGTCCTGGCGCTTTTATCGCACTCGTTTTATCTTGAGGAGGTGTTCGGGGTAGGCCCTCACACGATATCCGTTCCAAGAATAAAACCTGCGTTGAACGCGCCTTTAACTGATAACATTCCGCATCCAGTCAGCGATGATGAATTCAAAAAATTAGTGGCAGTAATAAGGCTTGCCGTACCGTATACCGGCATAATCTTATCCACAAGAGAGAAGAAAGAATTAAGGGACCGGCTTTTTAATCTTGGCGTTTCCCAAATAAGCGCGGGCTCGAGAACGAATCCCGGAGCGTATGCTGAGAGCGGTAGTAAAGACGATGAGGAACAGTTCCATCTTGACGATACAAGAACACAGCTTCAAGTGGTCAAAAGCATAATCAAAGACGGGTTTTTTCCCAGCTTTTGTACGTCATGTTACAGGACCGGTAGGACAGGCAAGGATTTTATGGATCTTGCAAAACCCGGTCAAATCAAGAATTTCTGCCTTCCGAACTGTATTCTTACTTTCATGGAGTACGTTTTAGATTATGGTGATGACGAATTGAAAAGGAGCGCGGAGGATATAATTACAAGAGAGATAGATAAAATACCTAATGTAAGAATCCGGGAAAAAACAAAGGAAAACCTTCAAAAAATAGAAACCGGCCAGCGGGATATATTTTTATAAATGGGGACAGACACCATTTTTCGTTATTTGCACACCGGCCTTCCTTTAGGCAAAGCCCTTAACCGCTTTCCGAATGAATCTTCCAGCCCTTGTATAAAGGAACCATTTCCTAAGGGTCTTCCGGTTAAGGTATGCCTTCTAATCTTTTCAGTCATTTCCAGATCATTTTCAGTATTTAGATATTCACTCCAATCCTTAACCTGTATAAAATCAGAGATCTCTGCTAAGGGTATTAAACTGTTTTCTTTGCCTAGGTGGGCCCTTGCGCTTGACCATTTCCAGTCTTCAGGCTTTTTAACTAATTCGGCTCTCACTGGGTTATTTTCGATATATCTTACAACAGAATATAAATGTGTCTCGTCTAAAACACATGAGTAAAATCTACCTTGCCAAAGATGACCCGTGTGGTTGTTTTTCTTGTTAAAATATTGTGAGTAGCGCATATGACAAATTTTCAACGTTTTGGCCAAAGAAGTGTTTTCTGGTGGCACGGCAGCCAAATGGACGTGGTTTGGAATAAGGCAGAATGCAAGAATTAATAACCCATGTTCTTTTCCGTACTTTTCTAACCAATAGAGGTATTTTAAGTAATCTTTATTATCAACAAATGTTATTTGTTTAAAATTACCCCTTTGAGTAATATGATGGGGATGTCCTGGACTTACAATTCGAGCTATTCTTGGCATAATAAATACTCCTTTCCTTTAAAATGGTTTAGAAAAAAGTTTCTGTCCCTATTATATAAGACAACTAAAATGGCAATTTTCTTTCAAAAAAATTTCAATTTTTTTGAAATTTGATTAGTTTGAGAAAAAATGGTGTCTGTCCCTATTTTATGATACGCGTTGGATTTGCTTTTCAAGAAAAAAAGATGCATACTTTATAATACTAACAAAGTAAATCACGATTAATGCTTTGGAGTGATTATGAGAAAATGTTTCATCTTCTTTCTATTGGTTATAATAGGAGTTGCCATTATCAGCTTGGCTACTTATATGACTTTTATTCATGAGAAAGTAGACGAGTTTCTTTATGAAGGTGTTTCATGTCCTGTATCAAGGCGGAGCAAATGCGGAAAAGGGATGAAAGTTATTGTGACCTATAAAGAGCAAAAGTATGCTCTTTGCTGTGTTGCCTGCAAGAGCTTGTTTGAGAATGACCCGGAAGGATTTTTGGCAAGCCCTGGGCGCTCAAAAATCAAGATTTATCGAGAGACTGAAAAAGCTCTGCCAGGGCGCAGGCTTTTAAAATTCGTTCCCGGCACTTATATCAAACATAAGGGGCACGAGCATGAACATTAATGAGGAAGTAGAAGGAAAAACATTCACAAGATCCCGAGCATCATTTTACTACGGCGGTGTCTTTGTCCTGTCATGTGCCATTATCCTGTTTGAAATCTGCCTTCTAAGGATTTTTTCAGTCCTTTTTCTTCATCACTACGCGTTTGCGATTGTTTCCGTTGCCCTTCTCGGGTTAGGCCTGGGGGGAATCGTGGTGCATATGCTTGAAAAGGGACAGATATTCAGGATGAGTCCGTTTAGATCGTTTTCATACTTATCTAATTTCTTTTCGCTGCTATTGCTAATCTTCATTGTCATCCTGACATTCCTGCCAGTTCTTGATCTTACGGTCTATACGGTTTTTCTTTTAACTCCTTTTATCGTCGGAGGCATGGTGATATCGCGGGCCTTTGAGCAGTTCCCGGACCGGGTTAACCGCATTTATTTCTTTAACCTTCTTGGGTCATCAGCGGGGGCGGTAGGCGTGTTATATGCGATAAATTTCTTTGGCGGCATCAATGTAATTGTGTTTATCAGCGTATTAGCTTCCTTGTCAGGTTTGATGTTTGCCACCGCAAGCGCATCGGTAAAAAAAATGATAATCCCCACGGTTTTCTTTTTTGTGTTTCTTATCAATTTGTTGATTTGTATAGCAAAGCCGTATCTTCCTGATATCCCGATCGATTTAAACGCGCATAAGGAAATCTACATGCTCAAGAAGGAACGCGATGCCTCGATCACTATCCTTGAAACAAGGTGGAGCGCTTTTGGCAGGACAGACCTGATAGAGTTCGATGATAATCCATATGATAAAAATATATTTATAGACGGTACCGCAGGCTCTCCCATGTACCGGTTTGATGGAAATCTGAAAAAATTGTCTCGCAAGCAATTGGTGGGGCTAAAATATTTTTCCGTAGTTGCGTTTCCTTATTATTTCCTTAAGAAAGGGGAAAAGGACAATATCTTGATTATCGGCCCCGGAGGGGGAAGGGATGTTTTAATCACCCTCATGCATAGAGTAGGAAAAATCACGGCGGTCGATGTTAATCCGGATATGGTCAGTCTCGTGAAAGATTTCGCTTGTTATAACGGGGGGATTTATACGGATTTTGACAACGTAAATGTTATAGCTGAAGAAGGAAGAAGCTTTTTAAGGGGCACGGACGAAAAATTCGATCTAATCGTATTGCCACTGGCAGTGACCAAGACAAGCAGGAGTCTTGAAGGTTACACGTTAACCGAAAGCTACCTCTACACTAATGAATCTATCCAAGATTACTTCTCACATCTTACTGATGAAGGACGGCTGGTATTCCTCTTGCATGATAGGATAGAGGTATACCGTCTTATTTCTATTATCCTGTCCGTTTTCGAAAAAAGAGGAATAAACCTTAAGCAAGCGATGAATCACCTGTATGTTACTGGAACAGAAAAGAGACCGCTTTTGGTGGTGAAAAAAAAGCCCTTTAAGGAGAAAGATATGTTTATGCGCCACGTGATGGCACATAAATTAGGATTTTATAAGGAAGACGAAAAAGAAAAGTTTAATTTCTTCCCTTTTCTGGGCACAGGCCATTGCGAAGTGACGGAAGATATAATAAGGGGCCCTATTTCGAGAAATATGGATTTCGAGAGATTCAAGAACTGCGACAGGATGGATAAAGGGCTTAACGTGCTATATAGAGGCCGTATAAGTCTGGAAAAATGGCTGAAACATATGAGATTTGATACCAAGCCCGTTACGGATAATCGCCCTTTTTTTCACAATTTTAGCGGAAAATTGCCTAAGGAATTGGTTAAATTATTGCGCATTTCAGGCATTATGGTGATCTTTGCCGTTTTCGCTCCGCCGATACTGGCTTTCGTGGCAAGAAAGGCGTTTAGACCAGACAGAGGCGAGAACAGAATAAGACAATCATTGCTGAAAAGAATAATGACTTCGGAAAAGTATGTTCTATCAAGAAATTGGCGTTATATTTTGACTTTTCTGCTTCTCGGCACTGGATTTATGCTGATCGAAATAACGTTAATACAAAGGTTTATCCTTTTCCTTGGACAGCCGGTCTTGTCTCTTTCTATCTTATTGCTGTCACTTTTTATAGGCATGGGTTTCGGTGCATTATTTGCTAAAATCTTTATGAAGTCAAACCGAAAAGCAGAAATTATGACGGCAATTATAGCTCTCATAATTTTAGTGGGATCTTACGCTTTTCTGTTACCTGTGGTATTCAATATCTATCTTGGGTATACATTGTTAATTAAAATGCTGATTTCCGTGGGTTTGATTACTCCACTGGGGTTTTTACTGGGTATTCCTTTTCCCTCAGCGCTTAATTTATTGAAACAAAACGACAGGGAATCAATTATCCCATGGATGTGGGGTGTAAACGGCGTAAGTTCTGTGTTAGGTTCAATGCTGGCAGTAGCCATTGCGATCATTTTCGGCTTCGACAAAGTGATCCTGATGGGAATCTTGATGTATGCATGTATTTTACTGGTTTGGTAAATTTTAAAGTTGTTGTCATCTTCCCCGACACTGGCGAGAAATATTTTTCAATGGAACGCTATTTCGAAGTTTGATATAATACACGCCAAGGAGTTGCTATGTGGAAATATACTGAAAAAGTAATGGATCACTTCAAAAATCCGCGTAACGTCGGGGAGATAGAAAATCCTGACGCGGTAGGAGAAGTGGGGAATATTATATGCGGGGACGCCTTGCGTCTTACCTTGCGCGTAGACAAAAAGACGGAAAAAATACTGGACGCTAAGTTCCAGACATTCGGCTGCGCGAGTGCTATCGCTTCGTCTAGTGTTCTCACCGAGATAATCAAGGGGATGACTATTGATGAAGCTTCAAAGGTCACCAACAAAGAAATTGCTGATTATCTCGGGGGTTTGCCGGATGAGAAGATGCACTGTTCCGTCATGGGAATGGAAGCCCTGGAGGCGGCTATTGCAAATTACAGGGGCGCTCCTGCAAAAAAAGAGATGGTGGGGGAAGAGGAGATAATATGCAAGTGTTTCAGCGTAACGGATAAAAAGATAATCCGTGCCATAAAGGAAAACAACTTAAGAACCGTTGAAGAGGTTACCAACTACACCAAGGCCGGAGGCGGCTGCGGCCAATGCCAGCCTGAGATCGAAAAGCTCCTTAAGGAGTTTTGGGAAAAAGAAGCTACAAAAGAAGAGCGCGCGAAAAGAGCGGAACCCGAAAGAAAACTTACTAACCTTCAAAGAATAAATCTTATCCAGGAAACGATCGAGCGGGAGATACGTCCACAGCTTAAAGCTGACGGGGGAGATTTGGAGCTGATTGACATAGATCGGAATAAAGTCTACGTTAAATTTCTTGGCGCCTGCCTGGGATGCCCTGCAACCGGGGTTACCTTGCACGCGCTTGTCGAGTCAAAACTCAGGGAATTTGTCGAAGAGAACATTGAGGTAGAAGAGGTCAAGGAATGAAGATGATTTACGCGGATAATAACGCTACAACAGCAGTAGCTCCCGAGGTTTTTGAAGCGATGAAGCCTTTTCTTACCGACCAGTATTGGAATCCTTCAAGTATGTATACTCCCGGCGGGAAGGTCGGCAAATATATCGACGCGGCCAGGGAAAGCGTTGCCAGGCTTATTGGCGCAAACGATCCCTTAGAGATCATATTCACAGGCTGCGGGACGGAGAGCGATAACACCGCGATCATCAGCACCCTCAGATCATATCCTGAAAAGCGGCACATAATAACCACAAAGGTGGAACATGCGGCGGTACTTAATCTGTGCAAGTATCTTGAGACGGTCGGCTATAGGGTTACTTATCTTGATGTTGACGGAGAAGGGAATCTTGATCTGAACGAACTTAAGTCAGCCATCGATTCGGATACGGTTATCATTTCCATAATGTACGCTAATAACGAGACAGGCGTTATATTTCCGGTTGAAGAAATAGCCGAGGTTGCAAGGGTAAGGGGAATAGTTTTCCATACAGATGCGGTGCAGGCGGCAGGCAAGATACCTTTCAAAATGACCGAACTTCCGGTGGACTTATTAGCGCTATCCGGGCATAAATTGCATGCCTCGAAAGGCGTTGGAGCGCTTTATGTCCGTAAGGGAACAAAATTTATGCCTTTCATGGTCGGTGGGCACCAGGAACACAGTCGTCGAGGTGGCACGGAGAATGTAGCGTCCATAGTCGGTCTTGGCGTCGCATGTGAACTTGCGATCAAGACCGTTGAAGAGGAAAGGACAAGGATAAAAGCCCTTAGGGATAAATTAGAGAAGGCAATAATTGAAAAAGTGCCGGGAACGAGGGTCAATGGGAATAGGGAAAAGAGACTCCCCAACACTACCAATATAGGGGTTGAATTTGTTGAGGGAGAAGCCATACTTCTCATGCTTGACGCTAAGGGAATAGCTGCTTCTTCCGGGTCTGCCTGCACATCCGGTTCTTTGACTCCTTCGCACGTTCT
>JBHIBX010000034.1:0-9142 GCA_046759285.1 Candidatus Omnitrophota bacterium | reverse complement strand
TTTTATCCGAAAAAATCAAGTTTAATGATATCGTAGGTACGGTCAAAGACGTTCTGGAAAAGCACGAAGGAATAGAAAATCCTTCCCTGGAGGACATTGTGAACGCGGAGAAGTGGGCTTGTGAGGAGGTGTCGAGGATTTGCTGATAGCTATCATAGTAATCGTTATTTTCAGCGTTTTAATACTTGTTCATGAAGCGGGACATTTGATCGCCGCCAAAAGAGTGGGTATTGCGGTTGAGGTATTTTCCCTTGGATTCGGCAAGCGTCTGTGCGGTGTTAAACTGGGCAGGACGGATTACAGGATCTCATTGCTCCCTTTCGGGGGTTACGTCAAGTTGGCAGGAGAAGACCCACAGGAAGCCGTGGGCAGAGAAGACGAACTGCATTCTAAACCTCCCGGGAGGCGTTTCTGGGTCATGGCGGCGGGTTCCCTGACTAATTATATTTTCGCTTTCATACTTTTCAGTATCATTTTCATGATAGGTATTCCGATGTTTACCAATGAGATCGGTCAGACCCTGAAAGGTTATCCGGCTGAAAAAGCCGGGATAAAAGTTGGAGACAAGATCCTCTCGATCAATGAAAAAAAGGTCATGCACTGGGAGGACATTGTCGAAGCGATAAAAAAAGAATCGGCCGGCGGAGCTGTTTTGGATATAGAATTGGAAAGAAACAGCGATGTATTCGTGATCAACGTCAAGCCGCAGATCTCTACAGTCACGAATATTTTTGGCCAGACGATCTCCAGACCTCTGCTCGGGATCGCGCCCGCGGAAAAGATACTCCCTGTTTCTTATAATCCCGTCATGGCGGCCTATCACGGGGGGAAGAGGCTTTTGACGCTTACGGCCATGACGTATAAAGGTCTTTGGCTTCTTTTAACGGGAGGGCTTTCGGTAAAAAGATCAGTAACAGGACCGATCGGCATAATACATTTGATAAGCTACGCGGCACGGCTGGGCATTGTTCCACTGCTAATCATTACCGCTCATATCAGCATGGCGCTAGCCGTGTTTAATCTCCTGCCGTTTCCGGCGCTGGACGGCGGGCATATTATTTTTCTCTGCCTTGAAAAAGTGCGCGGCAGGCCCCTTAGCCCGAAGGTGCAGGAGAATATAACCAACGCGGCTTTTATTCTTCTTATCGCTTTTATAATTTTCGTTACATGGCAGGATCTACTCAAATTTACACCGCTGGGTAAGAAGTAGGGATATGGCTAAACGCAGGAAAACAAGAACAGTTACGGTTGGCAATGTGAAGATCGGATTTGATCATCCGGTGAGCATCCAGTCCATGACCAAGACGGATACCACCGACGTGGAGGCTACAGTCAGGCAAATAAGCGAACTGGAAGAGGCGGGATGCGAGATAGTCCGCGTAGCCGTAAAGGATTCGAACGCGGCCAAAGCGTTAAAGAGAATCAAGCAGGAAACGAACATAGCGATCGTAGCAGATATACATTTTGATTACCGGCTGGCGCTTGAAGCGCTGGAAAGCGGCGCCGACAAGATCAGGATAAATCCCGGTAATATCAGGATGCCTTCCGAGATAGAAAAAGTGATCGATGCTGCTTCGGCCAGAGGAGTGCCCATAAGAATAGGCGTAAATTCGGGGTCCTTGCCCAAGGAAAGAACGCATTTCGGGAATGTCGCCAACAACATGGTCTCGGTAATGCTTGATTATCTGGAGCATTTCCGGAAAAAGGATTTTAACGACATAATTCTTTCGCTCAAGGCTTCAGATGTTCCGACGACGATAGAAGCTTACAGAAAAATAGCTGATAAGTGCGATTATCCTCTTCATCTTGGCGTTACGGCGGCGGGCCTCCCCGGCGAGGGAATAGTTAAATCGAGTATAGGCATCGGGTCGCTGCTTCTAGACGGTATCGGTGACACCATCAGGGTTTCACTTACCGGTGACCCCGTCCACGAGATTCATGTCGCGAAGCGCATACTTTCATCGACTTGCGCTAGAAATTTTAGCCCCGGAATAATTTCCTGTCCCACGTGCGGGCGCTGCGAAGTTGATCTTGTGTCCATTGTGAAGCAGCTTGAGAAAGAATTACGAACGACTACCGACTACCGACAACCGACGGATAAGCAGCTTGTTATTGCAGTTATGGGATGCGAGGTTAACGGTCCCGGCGAAGCGAAAGACGCGGACATAGGCATAGCATTCGGGAAAGGCCGGGGGACTATTTTTCGGCAGGGGCAGGTTATCAAGACTGTAGAGGCAGGCGCGTCGGTGAATGAGCTTCTCAAAATGATAAAAGAGGAAATATAGCAAAGGAGAAATATATGCGCTGGACCAGTTCTTTTATTCCTACATTAAAAGAAGATCCACAGGAAGCGGAAGCTGTCAGCCACAAGCTCATGATCAGGGCGGGACTGATCAGGAGACTCATCGCGGGGACTTATACTTACCTTCCGATGGGTTACAATGCGCTCAAGAAAGCCAAAGATATCGTGCGTGAAGAGATGAACCGAAGCGGTGCGGTCGAACTTCTGATGCCTGCGCTTCAGCCTCCCGAACTTTGGAAGAAAACAGGCCGTTATGACGACATCGGAGACGTGATGATAAAATATAAAGACAGGCACGGAAAAGAAGTCGCTCTCGGCCCGACACATGAAGAAGTCATCACTGACCTTGTAGCCGGAGAAGTCCGGTCCTACAAGGATCTTCCGCTCATACTGTATCAGATACAGACAAAATTCAGAGACGAGGTGAGGCCAAGATTCGGCGTGGTGCGCAGTTGTGAGTTCATAATGAAGGACGCGTATTCATTCGATGTAGACGAAGAATCCATGGAAGTAAGTTACAAGAAGATGTACGATGCTTATTGCCGGATATTCGATCGCTGCGGACTGTCTTACATAGCCGTTGAAGCCGATCCCGGCCTAATGGGCGGGAAAATCTCTCATGAGTTCATGGTCCCTTCAGATATAGGCGAAGGCAGGATAGCGGTCTGCTCGTCATGCGATTATGCGGCCAGTACCGAGGTAGCCGCAACATGCCCCGGGGAGGAGGGGCGCGCTCCGGGCTCTGGTGGAAAAATGGAAGAAGTTTCAACCCCCGGCGTAAGCACGGTCGAAAATGTCAGCAAATTCCTTAAGGTCAAGCCCTCAGATCTTATAAAAACTCTTATATACATAGCTGATGGCGATCCGATCGCGATCCTGGTTCGGGGAGATCACGAAGCCAACGAGACAAAGATAAAAAACAGCCTTAAAGCCAAAGCGCTGGAGCTTGCCGATGAAAAGAAGGTCAAGGACCTTACCGGCGGACCCATGGGCTTTTCCGGGCCGGTCGGACTTTCTTCGGTGAGAATAATCGCTGACAATGCCGTTCGATGCATGGCCAGCGCGGTCACCGGGGCCAATAAAAAGGACAAGCATCTTAAGGGAGTCAATCCCACCAGGGATTTTAAAATTGACGAATGGATAGACGCAAGAGTCATAACCAGCGAAGACCCCTGCCCTAAATGCGGCGAAAAGATAGAGCTTAAAGAGGCAATAGAAGTCGGGCATACTTTCAAGCTCGGGACTAAATATTCAGAGTCGCTTGGCGCGAAGTTTCTTGATGAGAAAGGAAAAGAGAGGCCGGCAATAATGGGTTGTTACGGGATCGGGGTGAACAGGATACTCGCTTCCTTGATCGAAAACAGTCATGATAAGGACGGAATAATATGGCCTACGGCTTTGGCTCCGGCTGAAGTTTCGGTGATCCCGGTAAGCGGGGAAGATAAGGGCGTGATCAACGAGTCAGAGAAGATCTACGATGAACTAAAGGGGGCCGGGCTTGAAGTTATCCTTGATGATCGAGAGAAAACCGCGGGCGTGAAGTTCAAAGATTCGGATCTTGTCGGCTTTCCTCTCCAGATCGTTATAGGAAAGAAAAACCTGGACCAGGGAAAGATCGAGATCAAGGACAGGGCCACAGGGGAAAAGACTCTTATTAAAAAGAACGAGGTCCTTAAAAGAGCTAAGAAAATGCTTGGCTATGGATAAAATCAAAGTTCTTTTCATATGTGTTCATAATTCCGCACGCAGCCAGATGGCGGAAGCTTTTTTAACCGCTTTAGCGGGAGGCGGGTTTGAAGCCGAAAGCGCCGGACTTGAGCCGGGTGTTTTGAACCCGCTTGTTGTTGAATCCATGAAGGAGATCGGTATAGATATATCCGGCAACACGACGAAAAGCGTGTTTGACATGCACAAAAAAGGAAAGTCCTATGATTACGTTATCACCGTCTGTGATGAGTCAGACGCAGGCAGGTGCCCCATCTTCCCGGGGCCGTCAAAGCGGATCCACTGGCCTTTTGAGGATCCTTCAAAACTAGAGGGCACGGATGAAGAGAAACTCGGCAAAATAAGGGCAATAAGAGACCAGATAAAAGAAAGAATCGAAAAATGGACTAAGGAGGCGTAGATGAAGATCATCTTTTATATCGCAATTGCGATCGGGCTAATGGGTATTGTCGTGATCAGCTGGGGAGCAATAATGGCCTTTTATCAACTTTTGCTATTGGAATATAAAAGGTTTAGGGGAGAAAACATTTGCAAAAAACGGGAATATTTAAGGCATCATCTCGGGTCATACCTTCTCCTGGGCCTGGAATTTCTGATCGCCGCGGATATTGTCCACACCGTGATCAGGCCGACACTTCAGCAGTTGGCAATACTGGGTTCCATAGTCGCTATCAGGACGGTTATAAGTTATTTTTTGAACAGAGAAATGGCAGATGGCCATGATTGTGAAGAGAAATGAAGCGTAAACATATTTTGATAATAATAGCCTTGAATTTAGTTTTTGTTCAGTGCCTGGTATCCGCGGATACCATAAAAGAGAAACACGATAAACAGGGTAATGTCGTAGAGAAACGATATTACAGGGAGGACGGCTCCCTGGAGCAGGTTGAAAAATTTGACGAATTAGGCCATAAGATCGGTATAGCTTATTACGGAAGTAGCGGCAACTTGCGTGAAGGCGCTGATGGCTGGGCCGCAATGAGATGGAAGTATCAGAGTGGAAAAATAATAGCGGAAGGCTATTACGGAGCAGACGGGCGCTTGAAAGAACTAAAACAGTATAACAAGCTTGGAGATCTTGTCGCCAAGAAATACGTGGGGGATAGCAATATCGATCCGAATGAAGAGTACAACCCGGTGCCCCCATTGGCAGGAGAAACAAACACTTATTACGATTCTTACGGCAGGAAGGAAGGCTCGACCTCGATTTCGTATGATCCGGAATGGTTTCCGGATGTATGGCTTTTGGATGATGAATAGATCAGGAGGCAAGAGATGGCTGAAGTTCGTTATGTCTGTCCAGGTTCTTGCGGGGGAATGGTGACGCAGGAAGATTACGACAGCGGTAAGATAACGTGCGCCGATCCGAATTGTGAAAAACACGGACACGCCCTGGAAAAAAGGATGTTCTGCAATGCATGCCAGTTGGTTTTCCTCGAAGGTGAGGAACATGACTGTGGTAAGGTAGGTTAAAGACACGGACCTTACAACGGGCTTTTTTTAAAGGTCGTTATGGTAAGCGTAATAATCCCTATCTACGACGAAGAAAAGATCCTTGCCGAAAATTCGAACTTTTTCCTCGATTTAGCTCCGGGCGCAGAACTTATTTTTGTCGACGGAGAAAGTTCCGACAATAGCGCGGAGCTCGCGGAAAAATATGGCAAAGTCCTGCGTAGCGGGAGAAGCCGCGCCCTGCAGATGAATTCTGGCGCGCGTGAAGCGCGCGGAAATATTCTGCTTTTCCTGCATGCCGATACGTTTGTCTCACCCGTTTCCCTGGAATCCATCGAGAAAGAGATGAAAAACAGTTCCTACATCGGCGGTTGCTTCACGCAGCGGATCGACAAAGAGGAAGCTGTGTTCAGGTTTATTGAAAGCCTCGGCAACTTAAGGGCCAGGCTTACAGGGGTATTTTACGGGGACCAGGGTATATTCGTGAAGAAAGACACTTTTTTGAGGATCGGCGGATTTCCTGACGTTCCGATCATGGAGGATGTACTTTTTACAAGAAAACTGCGAAAGTCCGGCAAGACGTTAATTCTTGATGACAGGATCCTGGCTTCTCCGAGAAGATGGGAGAAAAAGGGCGTGGTAGAGACAATTTTTTTATATTCGATGATGAATGTGCTATTTTGGCTGGGATTTCCCTTAAGAAGGATAAGAAACCTTCATGGTGACTTAAGATGAAGCGGTGTCTGGTGGTTTTCGCCAAGGAGCCGGGAAAAAGCCGGGTAAAGACGAGATTGTCAAAACAACTTTCTAAGACCCAACGGGTTGAATTGTACAAGGCTTTTTTAAAAGATACGGTGGATTTGGCGGAAAGCGTTCGATGCGAGAAGAAGATACTCGCGTATGATTCGGGATCAGGGAGCCCTGCGTATTTAAAAAGAATAGCCCGGCCTTTTAAATTTTATAAACAGAGGGGGAGGGATCTCGGCGAAAGGATGGACAACGCTTTTAAATATACCTCGGAAAATAAAGTAGATAGAACTGTAATAATAGGCTCGGACTCGCCCAATTTGCCTGTAAGACAGATCGAAGAGGCATTCAGGCGTCTTTACAGAAATGACGTAGTCGTGGGGCCGAGCTTTGACGGCGGTTATTATCTTATAGGGATGAAGGAACCATGCCCGGGACTGTTCAAGGGGATAAAGTGGGGTTCTGATAGGGTTTTGAAAGATACTTTGAAAAAAAGCAGGAGGCTTGGAAGGAAGGCATGTGTATTGAAAAAGTGGTATGATATTGACAGGCCCGAAGATATAAGTAAACTCAAATATGATATGAAAAGGACGAAGAATAATAATTGCATGTATACAAGAAATTATATATATAAATATTTAAATAATCGTGAGGAGATAGGGTGAACGCTTTTGCCGCGAAGGTGAGCGCTGTAAATAAAAGAGTGATGTGCCGTTCAAAACTGAAGATCCTACAGGTCAACATGGGTAATCTATGCAATCAGCAGTGCAGGCATTGTCATGTAAACGCCAGTCCTCACGGCAAGAACGTCATGACAAAAGAGACAATTGATGATGTTTTGAAGTTCCTTTCATACGATAAGGGCCTGATCCTCGATATAACCGGCGGGGCTCCGGAGATGAACCCCGATTTTGAATATTTCGTACGCTCGGTCCGAAAGATCGTAGAAGGGATCATTGTCAGGTCCAACCTTACGGTGATTTTCGAGCCCAGCAAGGAATATCTGCCTTCATTTTACAAGGAGAACCGGATCCATCTTATATGCTCTTTGCCCTGCTACACAAAGGAAAACGTCGAGGCGCAGCGCGGTTCAGGCATTTTTGAAAAGAGCATCAAAGCGCTGCAGATCTTGAATGAGCAAGGGTACGGGAGGGACCCCGGACTGATCGTCGATCTTGTATATAATCCGGGCGGGGCTTTTCTTCCGGCACCGCAGGAAAAGCTGGAAAAAGACTATAAGCGTGAACTGAAAAAAGGATTCGGAATTGAGTTCAACAGGCTCGCGACCATAACCAACGCCCCGATCAACAGATTTAAAGAACAATTAGAGGCGAAGAACGGGTATGATGAGTACATAGAGATGCTCGAGGATAATTTTAATAAGGAAGTCGTCGAGAACATCATGTGCAGAACGCTGCTGAGCGTTGGATGGGACGGGGTGCTTTATGATTGTGATTTTAATCAGGCCGAAGGTATGGCGATAAAAGATGAGAATGACGTAAAGCTTAATGTAGGGTCTGTTAAGCCCGATGACCTGACCGGTAAGGAGCTTTTGTTTGGCGATCATTGTTTCAGCTGTACCGCAGGTTCCGGTTCAAGCTGTCAGGGCGCCCTTGAAGAAAATGTTGGAGAGGAAAGCTTCGACAAGACCAGGGATATGGTAAGGGAATATTACGGAGAAACGCTTTCCACAAAGGACGATCTAAAAACAAGCGCTTGCTGTATAACTCCCGGCGTGCCCGCATATATAAAGAAGATCTCCGGACTTATCGAACCGGAAATAATAAGCAAGTTCTACGGGTGCGGTTCACCGATACCATTAGAGCTTAAAGAGAAGTCGATCCTTGATCTGGGGTGCGGCTCCGGCAAGGATACCTATTTGGCATCGCATCTTGCTGGCGAAGAGGGAAATGTTGTGGGTGTGGACATGACCCAGGAGCAGCTGGATGTGGCCGAAAAATATGTTGCCAAGCATACCGAGAAATTCGGTTTCAACAGGACGAATATCAGATTCCTGAAAGGGTATATAGAAGACCTGAAAAGCATCGGCCTCGAAGATAATACTTTTGATGTGGTTATTTCAAATTGCGTTGTGAACCTTTCCCCCCGCAAAGACCTGGTTTTTTCAGAGGTTTTCCGCGTTCTCAAGCAGGGCGGCGAATTCTACTTTTCCGATATATTCGTAGATCGCCGGCTGCCTGAATGGACGAAGGAAGATCCTGCGCTTGTTGGCGAGTGCCTTGGAGGGGCTTTATTCTGGAAGGACTTTGAGGGTCTCGCAAAGGAAGCCGGTTTTAGAGATTGCCGTATATATTCTAAAAGCAAAATGGAGCTCGCGAACGAAGAAATAAAGAACAAGGTCGGATTCGCTAACTTTGTTTCTGTAACTTACCGGCTATTCAAGCTGGATGGACTGGAAGATGGCTGTGAAGATTACGGGCAGACGGCAAAATACAAGGGCGGAATAGAGCATTCGCCGAATGAATTCAAACTTGACAATGATCATATTTTCCGGAAGGAAGAAGGAATAAAGGTGTGCGGAAATACTGCAGCGATGCTGCAGATGACACGCTTTGCCAGATATTTCGACATCGGCGGCAACAAAGATGTCCATTACGGCTTGTTCCCGGCGTGCGGAAGCCACGATCCTTTCGCGGGAGGGGAAACGTGTGAGACTGACGAGGAAAGCGATTCAGATTGCGGTTGTTGCTAGTTTACGGAGGTTAAGGAATGAAGTATGATTATGACCTTGTAGTGATCGGCGGCGGTTCTGCCGGGCTTGTTGCCGCCACTGGTGGAGCTGCGCTTGGCGCGAAGACGGCTTTAATAGAAAAAAACAAATTGGGCGGCGATTGCACATGGTACGGCTGCATTCCCTCAAAAACCCTCTTAAAGTCGGCGAGCGTTTTTTCGCTT
>JBHIBX010000033.1:0-9264 GCA_046759285.1 Candidatus Omnitrophota bacterium | reverse complement strand
AAATATCGCGATGTGTTTTTCCTCTTCCCCGGCTAGATACTGGTATGCCTCCCTGGCTCTTTGGTCCTTTGCGCTAGAAGCTAATTCATTGTAGAAATCTATCCCGTTCTTCTCTATCTGTATACCGAGTTCAACGACTTCGCATTGCGAGTAGCCTTTCTCCATTTTTCCTCCAATTTTAACCCGGTTCAAGCTTGCAGGGTGTCCCCAAGTAGGGCGTCCCCGCTATGCTTTCCAGAGCATGTGAACCGTGCAAAATTCCCTTACTTCAACAATGTCATCTTTAGAAACACAGCAGAAATGGGCCTCAGGCTTGTCGCCGGGCTTCAATTCCTTTCTTAAGACCTTGCTCTTTGTGAGCATCTCAATGAACTTTATATAATGCTTCTCTTCCATGGGGTGTTCTACGCTTCCGACCTTGACCTTCATACAAACGTTTTCTTCGCCGCAACAGTCACATGAGCAAGTTGCCTTGCCTGTCTCTTCGACTATCGGGACGTGTTTTTCGAGGCCCTCATCCGTAGTTTTTGCTTCCAGCTTTACCATTGGCTGACTACAGCAAACCAATGGCTCGCCTTCGTTCACCACTTCGACAACATGCCCGCATACTTCACATCTGTAAATGTCTCTCAATTCCGTCATGATAATCCCCTCCTTACTTTTTCGGTTATTTCTTTTAGTATATTTTCATCAGGCACATACTCTACCCTGATATTTTCCAGCATATTAGAACAGGCGTTTTTAAGCATTTCTTCCACCTGGCCGATACTTTGCCCGCCCCAACCGTAAGAGCCAAAAGCAAGACCGGTTCTGTTCTCCGGGGCAAGGCCTTTCAGGTACGTCAAAAACCCGGCGACCTTTGGCATCATCTGGTTGTTGAGCGTCGGAGAACCAACACAGATATATTTGGCCGTCAATATGTCAGTCATTACGTCCGATATATCATTGGTGTTTAAGTTCCTCATATTGACAGGTATGTTCCTTTCTTCAAATGCGTCGCTTATCGCATAGGCAATTTTTTCCGTTGATTCCCACATTGTGTCATACACTATCACGGCCTTCTCGTCCGTTTCATTATTTGCCCATTTTTTATAAAGCGCCAGAATGTCCTTGAGGTGTTTCCGCCATATCACACCGTGACTGGGCGCTATCATGTCAATATCAAGTCCGGAAAGAGCCTCCAAAGCTTTATTAACCTGGTTCGCGTAGGGCAGAATTATATTTGCGTAGTATTTCGCCGCTTCTTCCCTTGCTATGTCCCAGCCAACTTCGTCATCGTATCGCTCAGCGGAAGCCATATGCTGTCCGAAAGCATCATTTGGAAGAAGTAGTTTTTCTTCGGGGATATAAGTAACCATCGAATCCGGCCAGTGGACCATCTGGGTGAGAACAAACTTGAGGTTTCTTTTTCCGATCGAAACAGAGTCGCCAGTATTTACAACCTTAATATTCCAGTCTGCCTTGAAGTGCTTTTTGAGGCCCTTTTCCCCGTTGGGAGAAGCTATAACAGTCGCTTTCGGGCATAATTTCATTATCATAGGAAGGCTGCCCGAATGGTCCATTTCGACGTGATTGCATATAATATAATCGATCTTGGAGGGATCGATTAACTTCTTTATCCTTTCGAGCATCTCTTCGTAGAGATAATGCTTGACAGTATCGACAAGGACTATCTTTTCGTCCATTATCAGGTAGGCGTTATAGGTCGATCCGCGCTGCGTAAGATAGCCGTGAAACTCCGTCAGGTCCCAGTCGATACCGCCGACCCAGAAAATATTATTTTTAATTTCGAGAAACTTCATTGACTGCTCATTTTTAATGAATGACAAATGACAAAAATCATTCGTGCAGTTCCTCGCCGACTTTGCCCACCAGCTCTTTTCCCGGGGTAAGGGTCTTCTTTCCCGGTTCCCACTTCGCAGGGCAAACCTGCGTCGGATTTTCTCTAACGAATTTGAAGGCTTTAAGCTTTCTTAAAAGCTCGTCAGAATTCCTGCCCACAGAATAATAATTTACCTCTGTTGCGGCCAATTTGCCGTCCGGGTCTATAATAAAAGTGCCCCTTAAGGCAAGACCGGTTTCGGCGTCATAAACGCCAAACGTCTTTGAGATCACGTGAGTAGGATCTGCTCCCATGGGGTACTTTACTCCTGAAAGGAGCTTCTCGGACTGCTGCCATGCCAGGTGAACAAATTGAGTATCGGTGCTCATTGAAACAAGTTCCGCACCTTCGTTCTTTATTATCTCATACTTTTCAGCAATATCTGTAAGCTCCGTCGGACAGACAAAAGTATAATCTGCCGGGTAAAAGAAAAGCACGAGCCATTTCCCTTGTTTCGCCACGTCGGAGAACTTAAGTTTGGAAAAATCTTTTTTGTCGGGAAAATAAACATCAATCTCGAAATCGGGCACTTTATCGCCGATCTTTAGAACCTCTATGTCATGAAATTCTTCCATAAGGACCTCCTTTTGTTTCTTAAGTGTTTCTATTCTGCTTCAGCCGCTCTTTTACCGAGCTGGATATCTAAGAGAAGAAGCGCGCCGCCTGATTTGCCGGCGAGATTCATTTTCTGGAGTATGTCCGTGTCGTTCGCTTCCTCTTCTATCTGCTCGGTGACAAACCACTGAAGGAAAGTCTCGGTAGCGTAATCGTTTTCTGATCTTGCCTGCTTTACCAACTTGTTTATCGTCGCCGTGACCTTTTTTTCGTGCTCGAGCGTTTTCTCGAACAGATCCACGGCTGATTTAAAGTTCTTTGGAGGCTCCTTTATCGCTTTCAGCGTAACCCTGCCGCCCTGCTCGTTGATATAGTCAAAGAACTTCATGGCATGCCCCTCTTCTTCGCTTGCCTGGACCCTGAACCAGCGGGCAAACCCGGGCAAGCCTATAGAAAAGGCGTACGCCGCCATGGACAGATAAAGGTATGCGGAATATAGTTCATTAGTAAGCTGGTCATTAAGACTATTTTGCATCTTTTGGCTGATCATGTTTACTCCTTTCTAAAGTTCTTCGAACTGGTCTTTTCCCACACCGCATTCCGGACACAACCAGTCATTGGGTAAATCCTCAAATGGGATATTATCATTCGCTTCCGGGTCATAAATGTACCCGCAAACCGTGCATCTGCATTTTTTCATTCTCCCTCCTTTTCTGGTACAGTATACCACCTTAATATCATAAATCAATACTTATGAACGAATCATTACAAGGAGCATCTTAAAGCGGTTTAAAGCGCTTAAGGCATGGGGTTTATTGGCCGGCATTATGATCATTTCGCACTTCTTTACGCTGTGTTTTTCTCCGGATATGGTTATTTCAGCCTCTCCATCAACTATGCACACGAAAGCGTCAAAGGGAGCCGTGTGTTCGCTCAGACCCTGGCCTTTATCAAATGAAAAAAGCGTGATCGTGCCGACTTTCTTATCTCCGACTTTTTTATCTATCAGGGTTTTGCTTACAACCGTGCTATCCTGATACTCAATAAGACCGGCTAAATCCAAGGGTTTACCTATCATCCTACCCACTCCTCCTTTAAAATGTTTCCCTTTATCCCGACAATTATGTGTTTTATCGGGATCTTCCGGGAAGCTTGTTTTGCTCCTTCCAGAGCAACATGCAGGAGTCCCGCGCAACACGGAACTTCCATGGTCATGACGGTAAGCGTGTTGATCTTGGCCTCGTCAATCATCACTTTGATCTTTTCTATATAAATTTCCTGTCCGCTATCGAGTTTTGGACATGCGATAGCAAGACCCTTGCCCTTTAAATAATCCTTGTGGAAATCTCCAAATGAATAGGCCACGCAATCCGCGGCAAGAACAACGTCCTGGCCTTGAAAATACGGCGCTGTTGGAGGAACAAGATGCAGCTGTATCGGCCACTGCCTTAATTGCGACGCCCTTTTTCCTTCTTCATCCCCTTCCTGGACTTCGGCTTGGGAAAAATCCATCATCCGTGCCCCAGGGCAACCCGCTGGCATATGCACGTGTTCTCCCTTTTTGGTTTCTTTTTCAGGGGCTTCCTCAAGCGGATTCTCTATACTTTTTTCCTTCAAAAACTCAATGGCCTGATTCAGATATTCTTTTTCATTATGGTCTCTAATGTGTTCGAGATGGGCTTTTATTACATTCTTTCCCTGCTTAACTATATTTTCCATGACTTTCTTTTCGTCGTAAGGTTCAGCCTCTCTTTCTTCAATAGTTATAGCTCCCTCAGGGCAGCTACCAATACATGATCCAAGGCCATCGCAAAAGAGGTCACTTATAAGTCTCGCTTTTCCGTCTATAAGCTGTAAAGCGCCCTCAGGACATTCGGGTATACATAACCCGCAGCCCGTGCATTTCTCCAGGTCTATCTTTATTATCTTCCTTTTTACCGTGACGCGCCTTCCTTATTTTAACAAATCCGCTAAATTGATCGATCTTAGTTTTTTTATGACATCGCTTTCAATGCTGTCTAACCTTTTCTTGAGCTTGCACCTTTTCGTGTACGGACATTCCTTGCCTTTAAACTTGTGTTCGGTAAGGGCAAACGGCCCCTGAAAAATATTTACCAGATCAAAAACAGTTATGTTTTTTATATTTTCCGCAAGAGAGAAACCGCCTCCCAAGCCCTTGTAAGATTTAAGAATCTTTTTTTTATTAAGTATCTGCAAAATTTTTCGTAAAAAGGGACGTGGTATTTTGAGCTCTTTTGTCAGATAACGGGCAGACACCACCTTCTCTTTCGCTTGAGCAATGCAGCAAAGAGCCCTAATCGCGTAATCTGTGTCTCTTGTAACCATCTTCACTTTATCTCTCCCCTTTATGATAAGCCCCGTATTTGTCCTGATGGCAGAAAAACACGGGGCTGGGCCGGTAAGTGCCCCAAAATAGGCAGTTTAGCGTCCTGCCCGGGACATACTACAGCAGCCTTCCTTGCAGTGAGCAACAGGCCGCAACATATATCTAATAGTTATATCCATTTGACCTCCTTATTTCCCCTTCACTATAATGATACCATATTGGTATCATTTGTCAAGGTTTATTTATGCTTGTGATGCATATGTTCTCTGGGGCTTGTTTTGTAATTGAATCCGGCCTCATATATCTTCCCTTTGATGGGAATCTCAACGACAAGTTTGAACTCATGAATATTTTCTATCCAATCTCTTTTTAATCCATAGCGGCTAGAATACATATGCCTGCCCGAGCGAGGGCCCATTCTCATCGGACCGGCAGCATGCCGTGCCGGCACGAATTTGACTTTTTTGACCTCGCCTGAGGGTGATATAATCTCGGCTTTCAATCTTTTCGCCCTTAATATTACCGGATCTTCATATTTGTCGGTTATTAAAACTGATATCTCTCCCTTTTGATGGTTAATGTAAAAGCTTGCATGGTAATCCCCGATGCTTTGAGTGTGGGTGTATTTGTGCGGGTGGTCTTCTTCTTTGGGAAAAGTTATCTCTTCAGCAAAACTAATGCCTAAAGTTAGCACAACCATGAATGATACTATTAAAATTCCTGCAAATATTCTTTTCTTCATTTAAACACCTCCTGTTAAATATTTCTCCTATATCTTTTCATTAAAAGTGAGTTGCTTACTACAGAAACCGAGCTAAATGCCATGGCAGCACCAGCTATCATCGGATTTAGAAGAAATCCCGTAAAGGGATAAAGAACTCCCGCGGCAATGGGAATACCGATGGTATTATAAAAGAACGCCCAAAAAAGATTCTGCCTGATTTTCTTCATGGCATAGCGCGATAAGTCCATGGCCATAACAACGTCTCTAAGGTCATCTTTGATAAGAACAATATCCCCTGACTCAATAGCCACGTCAGTTCCCGTACCGATCGCTAACCCAATATCTGCTTGCGTTAAAGCCGGCGCGTCATTTATGCCGTCTCCCACCATAGCCACTTTTAATCCTTCGGCTTGGAGCTTCTTGATCTTTGCTGTCTTGTCTTTGGGGAGAACTTCGGTCAGAACCCTTTCAATCCCAACCTGCCTGGCTATAGCTTCACCGGTCTGCTTATTGTCCCCCGTTATCATGATCACTTGCTTACCCATCTGTTTGAGTTTAGCGACAGCTTTTTTCGAAAACTCCTTTAATGTGTCTGCGACGGCAACCATGCCCACAAGCCTGTTATTACTAGCGATAAGCATTGTTGTTTTTCCTTCGTTTTGTAATCTCTCCAAATCCCGCGCGGCTATAGATGTATCTATATTTCTCTCCTGAATCAATCTTTTATTGCCTAATAATATTTCACTAGTACCAAATTTTGCCCTAACGCCTTTACCGGTTATCGACTCAAAATCCTGCATTTCCCGTAATTCTATATTCTTTTGTTCCGCACCTTTTACGATCGCCTCGCCTAGCGGATGTTCGGATTTCTTTTCGACTGATGCCGCGAGCGCCAAAACCTCCTGTTCGGATATTTCGTAAGATACTACATCTGTTAATTCAGGTTCTCCTTTGGTCAAAGTGCCTGTCTTATCAAATACTATAGCATTGATCCGGCGGGCAGCTTGAAGTGATTCCGCGCTTTTAATCAATATGCCGTTTTCCGCGCCAATACCGGTGCCGACCATAACAGCGGTCGGTGTGGCGAGACCCAACGCGCAGGGGCAGGCAATAATAAGAACGGCAATAAAGACCGTTAATGCAAACAGAAAACTTTGACCCGTAAGCAGCCAGATAATAAACGCAAGGATCCCTATCACAACCACGGCAGGAACAAAATACGCGGAAATTTTATCCGCTAGCTCTTGAACGGGCGCCTTCGAGCCCTGGGCTTCTTCGACAAGTTTTATGATCTGCGACAAAGCAGTGTCTTTCCCGATTTTTGTCGCCTCAAATTTAAAGCTGCCGGTCTTATTTATCGTTGCGCCTATAACCTCGCTTCCTTCGGACTTCTCAATGGGAATACTCTCGCCCGTGATCATCGATTCGTCAACGCTGGAACGGCCTTCCCGCACGATCCCGTCAACGGGGATCTTCTGCCCCGGCTTTACGATAACAATATCGCCCACAACAACTTCCTCGATGGGAATTTCCTTTTCCCGGCCGCCCCTCAAAATAATAGCTGTCTTCGGCTGAAGTCCCATAAGTTTCTTTATGGCCTCTGAGGTCTTGCCTTTAGCGATCGCTTCAAGGAATTTACCCAACAAGATAAAAGCTATAAGAAACCCGGCTATCTCGTAATACAGGTCTCTCATCGTAAAAGCTTTGCTACCTAACCATATGGCTATCGACGCGTAAAGGCTGTAAAGATAAGCCGCACCTACGCCTAACGCGACCAGGGTATCCATATTGGCGGTCTTAGTCTTAATTACAGATGTGATCCCCCTGGTGAAAAACTGGTAACCGGCAAACATAATAGGAGTAGTCAGAAGAAATTGAATGAGCGTCATATGCTTTTTCATGAAAGAAGCGAGAGGAAGCTTAAGCCCCGTAGCCATCGCAAAATACATAAGTGGAGTCGCTAATATAATAGCGATAATGAATTTTATTTTCAGTGCCTTGATCTCTTTCTCTCTGGCTTCTCTCTCAAGATCAGCAGTAGCCCCCTCTTCCTCGACCGATACCGCCTTCGGTTTGATCGTTTTGTATCCGGTTTTATCAATAGCTTGATACAATTTGTCGATTGTGGTTTTTGCGGGGTCGTACTCGATATAGGCCTTCTCGCTACTAAAGTTGACATTTGCATCTAATACCCCGGTCGTCTTCTTTAAGGCATCTTCGATAGTTGCCACGCAACTCGCGCAATGCATGCCCTGAATTGGTATGGTTACTTTTTCCCCTTTTTCCAAAAGGGGTTCCTCCGAAACAAACTCTTCTTCCATCACTATGCCTTGAAATTTATCCCGGCAGTTCTTGCTGCAAAAAAAATACGTCTTTCCATCCTTCTCCAGCTTCAGGGCCTTACTTTCATCTACTTCCATCCCGCAAATAGGATCCTTTGACATCCTACTCCTTCAGTTATTCAAGCTGCTTCATCCATTGCCTCAATGATAACTCTTTCCACTTCTTCGTCTATACTCTAATGACTATGCTCACCTTCGTGATGGTGCATACCTTCATGGTGATGTTCCTTTTTTTCAAAACCATATATTCCAAAAGTTGTCACTTCGATGGCATCCGGGTCTACACCGGGAATTTTGCCCCATTTTCTATTCCATGCAGCTGCGCATTCCGGGCATGATTTTTCCGCCCCTTTCATTTTTACCAATTTTTCGCACGGACAGTGGCCCATGTAAAGTGCGCACCAATTGCAGTCATTTTTTATGCAACAATGATACATCCCTTCTTCTCTTAAGTCAGACTTAAATTCCTCCATATCTTTTCTTATTTCTATAAGTTTGGGGTTTTTTGTTTCAATGTATGTCGCTTCAGGCTCATGCCAATATTTGAAATATAAAGTAATAAGCGCTGTAATTGCAACAATAGATATAGTGATAAGAAAAACCGTTTTCTTGTTAATCATTTCAATCCTAATCTTTCATAGGAATTTTAATATAAACGTTCGTGCCCTTGTTGACTTCCGAGGTGATCCAAATCTTTCCCTTGTGCGACTCAACGATTTTCTTGCAGTTATATAACCCGATTCCGGCACCCTTCCTCTTGTCATAGGTTTGTCCCAACTCGAAAATACTTTTCAGATTCTTAGGTGTGATTCCCGGTCCATTGTCGCTGATACATATAAGAACGGAATTACCCGCTTTACTTGTTGATATTCTTATTTCCCCGTCTTCAATGCCTTCTACTGCTTCGTCAGCATTCTTGACCAGGTTCCAAATGACTCTTTCAAAATAATCCTTATCAACTAAAACTTTTCCTTCAAATTTCGAATTAATACCTATAGCGCATCGAAGCGACATCTTGGAGATGACGTTTTTCAAAAAAGGCTTAAGATCAATTGGTGCCATTGACAATTTAATTGTTTTTGCGCCACTCGCAACCAATTTAATATCCATCATCATTTTTAAAACGCGTGCCGCCTCTTTATTAATCCACTCACAATGCCTGATTTGATTCTTATCACTGATCTTGCTTTCGAGCAAGTGAACGTTCATGAGTATATTGGCAAGAGGGCTGCCGTGGTCATGCATCATGCCAGACAGATTTGTACCTATTATGGAGAATTTTTCTTGCTGTTCATTAATGGCTCTATGAGCGATTATGATCTTACCAAAGAGATAGCCGACTATTCCGGATAGGATGATAAATGAAATGACCTGCGGCAAGTGGGCCATATCAAAAGACGTAGTATAAGTTTTT
>JBHIBX010000032.1:0-9312 GCA_046759285.1 Candidatus Omnitrophota bacterium | reverse complement strand
CAAGATCTTATCAGGCGCTATGCCACACTGAAGCGCTGTCTCAAAGCCGCATAATCCTTACACTATTGTCATCCCGAGCGAAGTCGAGGGATCTAAACAGGAAAGGGTATTCCGAGTCGAGGAATCTATTTGAAATACCGCAAGCACAAGGTATAATTACTATTATGGAAAATCTCTTGAGATGGCTGGATTCCCTTTTTCACAAACATATATCCCGCAGGAAATTCCTAAAGATCCTCTTCGGCGGCCTTTTAGCATTTATAACCCAGAACATTTTGTACAAGATCGCTTTCGCCCAAATTCCTCTTTCCGAGGGCAGGCCAAAAAGCGGGATAAAAGGGAACTATGATCTTGTCCTTACCGAAGGCCCCGATCCATACAAGAATACAGTGAAGGCTATAGAAGAAATGGGCGGCATGGAAAGGTTCGTTAAAAAGGGCGCCACAGTCGTTATAAAGCCTAATATGTCGTGGGATAGGACGCCCGAACAGGCAGGTAATACCAACCCCCAGGTGGTCGCCGCCCTGATCGACCTTTGTCACAAGGCGGGAGCTAAGAGGATCAATATCTTCGACAACACATGCCAGGAACCGATGAGGTGCTACGAAAATAGCGGCATAGCAAAGCTCGCGAAAGAAAAGGGCGCCCATGTTTATCACCCGGACAAATGGAATATAGTAAAAGCTCTTTTTCGCTACAAAAGCCCCATGGAAGGCTGGCCGATTTTTCGCGACGCGATCAAGTGCGACACGTTTATAAACGTCCCGATTCTTAAGCAGCACGGCCTTACGGAACTGACTCTTTCGATGAAAAACCTTATGGGAATATGCAGCGGAACAAGGGGTCTCATCCACGTAGACATCGGCAGGAAACTGGCAGACCGAACTTGACTGTCATTGACGCTACCAGGGTTCTGGTGCGACACGGGCCCAGCGGGGGAGATCTGAGGGATGTCGTTGTCATGGACAAGATAATAGCCGCGACGGATCCCGCGCTTGCAGACGCCTATGCATGCACCTTGGTAAATAAAGCCCCTCTCTCAATATCTTACATAAGTTCAGCAGTTAAAAGGGGTTACGGCTCTGCTGATATAGACAAAGCAAAGATACTCGAGTTAAAAACCTAGACAAGGGCCAAAAGAAATGTTTAACGGTATTCGGTAACGATGCCCGTTTCGTTATAAGGTAACGTCAAACGTAGCCGTAGCCGACCCGGGCTTCGTCACCGATTAACGTAGCCTGATTATTATAGTGTGCACATATGAAGAAACTAATTGTTGCTAGACGAATTTCCCAATTATTTTTTCTACTTCTCTTTATCTACATCCTCTGGTCTACGACGTACCCTTTAAAGGGCCTGCTTCCCCCCGAGACCTTTTTCATGACAAATCCCCTGATAATGTTCATCACTTCGATAAGTGAACGCATTGTTCTTCCAGGTATAGTTTTTGCGTTTGCAATGATTTTTTTAACCCTAGTGCTTGGAAGGTTCTTCTGCGGTTGGGTCTGCCCCTTGGGCACGATGATAGACGGGACCGGAGCCCTTCGGAGAGAGAAATTCAGGCCTATCCCAAATAAAGTAAACAGGAAAATACGTAAGATCAAATTTTATATTCTCGGAATTATCGCATTAATTGCCTTGGCAGGTGTGCAAGTGGCCTGGATCCTTGACCCCATGGTTATAATGGCCAGGTTCGTTTCGCTTAATCTTATTCCAACGGTCACTCTCTTTTTAGATAAATTTTTTGCCATGCTTATACGGGATTTCGGCCTGTACGGTCCTGTCTTCGATCTTTATCAAGCGCTAAAGTCCTCTTTTCTAGGGGTCCGCGTGTATTATTTCGCGAGTTCTCCGATTATATTTTTGTTTTTCGTTCTTGTTATTTCCACGGCGCTCATTATGCCGAGGTTCTGGTGTCGTGCCGTTTGTCCGCTGGGAGCCGTCTACACGCTTACAGCAAGATTTGCCGTCCTTAGGAGGGTAGTTAAAAAATGCAGACATTGCCCCGTGTGCATAAGCGCGTGCCGAACAGGGGCTATTTTGGATGATACAAGTTACGTGAAAGGCGAGTGTATCCTTTGCATGGATTGCGTGTATGGCTGCCCTCAGAACGCGACTAAATTTTCCTGGCCTGGCGCGAAAGAGCCGAAAGAAAAAGAAGAAAAGAGCGGAGGGATATCGCGCAAAGATTTCGTCTTTTTGATACTCTCGTCTATCTTCCTGCTGGGATTCAAATGGCGAAAGATCCTGAGAAAAGGCGAAACGATAGGAAACGTTATCCGCCCTCCAGCGGCATTAAAAGAAAAAGATTTTTTAGACAGATGCATAAGGTGCGGCAATTGCATGAAGGTCTGTCCGACCAACGGGCTTCAGCCTGTAATGCTGCAGGCTGGACTGGAGGCGATATGGACTCCACACCTTGTTCCCGAAATAGGCCAATGTGAGTATTACTGCACTCTCTGCGGAAACGTATGTCCAACCGGCGCAATAACAAAAGTCACGCCAAAGCAAAAGCTCTCAGTGAAATTAGGCATCGCCAAGGTAGACAGGCCGATCTGTATCGCCTGGGAAGATAAACAGGAATGTCTTGTATGTGAAGAACACTGCCCTGTGGCGGGCAAAGCAATTAAAGTAGTTACGGAAAATTTCAGGGGAAGGATTGTTAAAAAGCCGGTAGTAGACCCGAAATTATGCGTAGGGTGCGGCATATGTCAGAACAAGTGTCCCGTAAGGCCCATAAGAGCAATAAGAGTAAGCCCTCAGGGCGCCGACAGAGTTTGACCCAGTGTCATTCCCGCGAACGCGGGAATCTATGAATTATGAAGATATTGAAACTCTTTTTTATATTTGCTTTAATTCTTATCTGTGGCTGCGCCCCCGCGATCAAAAACATCGACTCGCAAGGGACAAATATAATTTGTTTCGGGGATAGCATAACCTACGGTAGTGGCGTAGAAAGGGGCGAAGATTATCCATCGCGCCTGGCAGAACTTTTGGGAAGAGAAGTCATAAACGCGGGGAGGGGAGGCGACACGACGGAAGATGCACTAATGCGGGTAGATAGCGATGTTTTGGAAAATGACCCGTATATTGTTATCGTGGAGTTCGGCGCAAACGATTACCTGCGGGATCTTCCTAAAGATAAAGCGCTAGAAAATCTAAGAGAAGTGATCAGTAGAATCCAGGATGAAGGGGCGATGACAGCTCTCTTTGACGCGAGCGGTGGCAGTTCTCTCCTGGGGGCTTATAACATATACCACAAGGACATGAAACGGCTTGCCAGAGAAACTGGCTCAATATTCATACCGCACGTAATGGAGGGTATAATGCGAAAAGCTTCTTTGAAAGTTGACCGTTTTCATCCAAACGCAGAAGGGTATAGAATAATCGCCGAAAGAGTGTATAATGCTATAAAACCATATTTGTAAGCCATGAAAGTAACAATTGCCCAACTAAATCCGACGATAGGTGACATAAGCGGAAACCTGTCAAAAATGACAGACTTGCTGGCCCGTTACGGTAGCAAAACGGATCTTGTGGTTTTTTCGGAACTCTTTCTTACCGGCTATCCGCCAAAAGACCTTCTGGAAAAACCTTGGTTTATTAAAAAGATCCGAAAAGCCATTGATGAAGTAGTGCGGAACTCAGCCAGTTATCCGGAAACAGGGATACTTTTCGGCACCCCTGTTACGAAAGAAAAGGAACGAGGAAAGGAGCTTTATAATTCTGCTGTGTTGATTCACAATGGGAGGATAATCGCAGTTCAACACAAGTCTCTCTTGCCCACCTATGATGTCTTTGACGAAACGAGGTACTTTGATGCCGCTCCGGAGATCAAACTAGCACCTTTTAAAGGCGAAGTGCTTGGAATATCCGTATGTGAAGACGCGTGGAATGATCCCGAACTGTGGCCCGGTGGGAAGATCTACACGCTTGACCCCTTAAACGAGCAGGCAAAAAAGGGGGCAACTCTTTTTGTGAACATCGCCGCCTCGCCGTTTTATGCTGGTAAGGAAAAACTGAGATACAGGCTATATCGCAACCATTCACTCAAACATAAAAAACCTTTCGTTTATGTCAATCAGGTAGGCGCGAATGACGATTTGATATTCGACGGAAGAAGCATGTGCTTCGATTCAAGCGGTGAACCGATAGAAATCTCTCCGCCATTTAAAGAACACGTTGAAACGGTAGACACTGCTTCAGCAGGAAAGACAGACCTTTATGTTCCGCAGGATGAGATAGAATCCGTTTATAAAGCACTCGTTTTGGGAGTAAGCGACTATATGAAAAAATGCGGTTTCTCAAAGGTTGTGGTCGGTCTTTCAGGAGGGATAGACTCCGCCGTTACGTGTTGCATAGCCAAAGGCGCCATAGGAAAAGAAAATGTCCTTGCGCTTTCTATGCCTTCCCCTTATTCTTCTGAAGGAAGCATTGAGGATTCTAAAAAACTAGCCGAAAAATTAGGCGTAGCCTTTAAAGCTATACCTATTTCGGATATCATCACCGTCTACCTCGGATCTTTAAAGGAACACTTTTCGGGGAAAGAGCCGGGTGTAGCTGAAGAGAACATACAGGCAAGGATACGCGGAAACCTTCTCATGGCTTTCTCAAACAAATTCGGTTACCTGCTTCTTTCGACGGGGAACAAAAGCGAACTTGCGGTTGGTTACTGCACGCTTTACGGGGACATGAGCGGTGGCTTAGCCGTCATCTCCGATGTCCCGAAAACAATGGTCTATAAACTCGCCGATTACATCAACAAAGAGGAGGAGATAATACCAAGGGCCATAATAGAAAAAAAGCCTTCCGCTGAATTAAGACCCGAACAATTTGATTCTGACACGCTTCCGCCGTATAATATATTGGATGATATCCTCTACCAATATATTGAAAAGCATTCCTCAGTAAAAGATATCGTAAAAAGAGGCTTTGAGCCGGAAACGGTCAAGTGGGTAGTAAACGCGGTCGAAAAAAACGAATACAAAAGAGAACAGGCTCCTCCCGGGCTTAAAGTAACCAGTAAAGCTTTCGGTTCGGGCAGAAGAATGCCTATCGCGAGAAAACTCGATTTTTAACTTAAAGGAGGTAATTTCATGAAGAAGTTGGGAGTACTAACTTTGCTGGTGGTTTTGGCGGTATGTTTTTCCGTTCCCGCCGGCTATGCCGATTACGGCAAAAAATATTGCAAAAAAACAAAGCACTACGACGGTCTCAAAGAGAAGTTTTTCTACAAGGCCCATTTCATACTTAACAACGAGGACGAGCTTGGCCTTTCTGAAAAACAAGTAGACCTGATAAGGGACCTGAAAGTAAAGACCAAGAAAGATCTGATAAATAAACAGGCCCAGATAGACCTTCTAGGTGTCGATATCAAGACAATGATGTGGGAAGACCCGATGGATCTGGACACCATAAATGGCCTGATAGAGCGGAAATTCGCTATCAAAGAAGAAAAAACTAAAAATTTAGTCAATGCTTACGCGAAACTCAAGGGGATATTAAGCGAAGAGCAGAAGACAAAGCTAAAGAAGCTTTGGCTCCAAAAAAGCTACGTAGGCAGACACTAATAAACCCACTACCATCCAAAGTTATCCACAACCGTAGCCGGGGTTTAAACCCCGGCTACTTTTTTCCTCCAGCGTCTCATAAAACCGGTTCTAGCATAAATAAAAAACCGTTTCTCGCATAAAGAACTTTATCATCTGCAGAAACGGTTTTGGGTTTGCAGAACCGTTTTTTCGTATAAGTCCTTCAATCATATTTACTTACAATTTGTTAAGAAGAAAAAAGCTATCTAGCTATTTCTTGTGTTAACAAGGGGCATTTGCTATAATAATTTAACTTTTTATATAACTAATGTTATATAAAATTATGGGCAAATATTATGTTGGAGCAAAAAAGTAAATATAACTGCTATATAAAGGCTATAGCTATGGCTGTAGCCTTTATATTCACTCTGAATACCCTCGTATGGGCAAATCCTGACATCTTTCAAAAAGGTGGCAACAATCTCTTCCTTAGTCCTCCGAATGTTTCCTCTACAGAATGGTATTTCTCACCAGCCAGGCTTAAGGGTACAGCTTCCTTAGTCGCAAATGGAATCAACGAACCCCTTCCTGAAATTGAGCTACAAGTTCCTGTTATCCTGCACGCGGATAAAGAAAGAGGCATTGAATTAAAGGGAGAATTGGATTTTGAAGGCAAAAGGAAAGAAAAGGGCTTCTGGGTCGTTCCTTTTAGTCTTTCCGATAAAACGAAGTGGGAAGTCATCTTCACACAAGATAAGAAAGCTGTTGAAATAAGAGAAGTTGCCGTAAAGGAAGCGCAAGTAAGGAAAGCAAAAAGTAAAGTTGATTACGAGGAGGCATTAGGCGCCGATTACGTTGCTTGCGATATGGCCGTGAAGCGGGTTATAAATCCTGACGAGAAAGAGCCTGCCGCGGGAAAAGTTGGCGACGAATCCTCTTTTGGCGACGAAGCGGAATCAGCCGCAGACAGCGGCGCGAAAGATGATGGCACAAAAGGACACTTACCAGCTATCGCCTTTGTAGGCACAGGTGCTGCAATCGGATTCTGGAACTGGGCCATGCTTTTTGCGATCGTTGTTTGCTGCATTCTGTATACCAACAGAAAAGCCATCCTGGACTGGCTCCGCGCGAAAGGCTATTTGCCAAGCCTTGAGCTCGCCGGAACGGACATAAAGGTTCCGGCAATGTTCATGGAAGGGCGACAACCCTCACATGTTTCGCATGATGAAAAGTGGGGCTCTCTCGGTAATATTACAGAAAAACAGATCCAGGGAACAATCGAAGCAATAAATGCAGGCGATATCAAAGTAAAACCGATCAAAATGTTTAACCAGCTTCGAATAAAAATAGGATATAGGCCAGTTGAATATTACCAGCTGTTAAGCAATCCGTTGTCCCCACAGGCTATGAGCCTGCCTGATCGATTTATTTTTATAATGTTCCAGGATGGCAGGGCAAAAGTTGTCTTTTCGAAAAAAGTATATAAGAGATTCAAGAAGGAATTCAGGTTTAACCGCGACCCCGCCGATAATAGGCTTAAGACTGCATTAGAATTCGTTTTATTCCGTCTTTCTCCCGCGCGAGAGCTTCGTTTTCTGCGTGAGGCATATCTAAACGCAAGAGATTGTAGGGACGTAGTAAGTAGGGTAGAGAGAATATTTTCATTTAACACCCCTGAAGATATATACGAGATCGCCGGACGCACACCCACATCAGCGGGTAAAGAGCTATACAATAAAATCGAGCCGATAAACGTAACACGACTTGAAAGGTTTTCTCTTAGGTGGGAGAAATACCGCATCTATTTACCGTTAATTCTATTTGGTGCCTTTGTGGTGTCGTTGTCCTTTTTGGGTGTAATGTGCATTCTTACCTACTTATGCATCATTTTTCCTCCTCCGCACTGGTTGGGAATGATCCGCTTTGATTTTATGGGCATGGCCGCTCTTTTCGGAATTGCGTTTGCGGCGATAATTACTCCGATCGTATATGAGCTCGAAGAAAGGAACAAGCGAATCGCTTTTGAGTCGCTGTTTGTCCCGAGTGACTTCAGGGAAGAATTCGATAAGTCTTCCTACGCCCGGAATGTGATGAAGAAGATCAGGACACTGGGCATAAACGGTAACTGGGACAATCCCGATTACAGGAAAAGTTACTACACGGCACCAGTTAAAGGCGTTGCAGAGTCAGATTCTTATAGAGCGCAGGTTGTCTACGCCCGGAAAATCATGAAAAGATTTCTGGGTGTCTTGGAAGGCGAAAAAGTAAAGGATGCCGGCGACCTGTTTAAAACCTTAAAAAGGGACAGAAAACAGAAAGCAAAAGAATTCCATCTGGAACATAAAGAAGGGCTTGAAGCTCTTTACAGGGGCGAAATAGAAAGAAAAAGGCTCATTGGCCTATTTGAGGTCTTAAAAGATATCGTGGCGGCCGAAGAGGGGATGGCGCATATTGAACAAGTACTGGCAGCTTTCAGAGAAAAAGATCCTGTTTTAGAGAAGATAGACGCACGTATCTGGAGGAGAGATCCATGGTACGACCTGAGCGACAACGCGGAACTTAATGCGTGTGTGTGGCTTTACGGCACATGCGAAGATGCCTCAATGGCGTTCATACGCAACAAGACCGTTACCATGCTTGATCTTTATTCCGAAGGAGAACATCTGGCAAGGGTTGAGCTTGCCGCGGCCGTATATACTGTTAATGGAAAAAAATACCCGATTCTGGTTGTTCCGTGCATGTCCGGGGATAAAGATTTAAGCCCCGAGATGAACAACATTATTAAGCGGGCCATAGAAGATTACGCAAAGGCCTGCGGCTTTCCCTACGTCTTTTATAACAAACATGTTGTTAATAAAATGCCCAAGAATTTTATCGGGCATTTGGGAAAGAAGAAACTGGAAGAGGCAATTTTCCCTATAGCCTTTGCCGACACTTCAAAAAAGTTATATGTAGAGCTTTTTATCAAAAGAGGAAAGTTGGCCGGCAAGTGGCTCACGCCGGAAGGTATCGTTGAAGGATATTTCGTAAAGGTGGGCAGGTGCAGGGCAAGTCCCTCTGATGCAAGTCGTGCAAGATACCACTTCATGATGGCAAGAAGGCGGTTTGCAAAAGCAGCTGTATTAACAGGATTGGGAGCAATATTCGGCAGGTATGTCATATATCCCCCTCATGATATCCAGCGCTATAAGTATTCTCTTAGCGAGAGCGCCTCTTCTTCTGAAAGACACCGCGCTATCGAAGAATTAACAAAAATAGGAACAAAAGAGGCTCACCTTGTTCTTGCGGAAGCCTATGACAGCACCGATTATTCGGACAAAGACAGAATATTTAAGGCAGTCGCAGCGTACTGCCGGAGGACGCAGGACAGGAGTTTCAAGCCCTGGTTTTTTGGGATACTGGAAAAGAGCTCCCATCCTTTTCAGATCCTGGAGGAACTAATCGACGACTCCGGTGTTCCAATTTGGCAAGGAGAGAATGAATCCCTGGCAAAGCGGCTACTGGCTTATTACAGAAAAACAGATGAGATTTCGTTTCAGTATGCTATCAGGCGACTAATTGAAAATAAAAATAACCAATTCAGCAATCCTGCGCTGTTGGATTTTTATCTTGAAGTCCAAGGGGGTATTTCTTACTATACGCATTCGCTTTGCGGTGAAGCAAAGGATCGCTTAGCTGAAAAGAGAAGGACAGCCGAGGATAATGATTTGCTCATTGAAACATATGAAGAGATGCGCAAGGAAGAAAAAAAGAAACAAATGAAACTGCTTAGAAGCCTCAT
>JBHIBX010000031.1:0-9628 GCA_046759285.1 Candidatus Omnitrophota bacterium | reverse complement strand
GAAAAATATTTTAGCTACCTCTACCGCTTCCACTCCCTTGTTTATTATCATGTCCGCCGACTGGATGACATTTCCGGCAGCAAGAATAAAAGTGGAAACAAGCAGTGAGGCGAGAAAGGGGCCGCCAAGTTCTTTAAGTAAATATCTATTGATTATTCTCATGGAACTTATGTGGCAAGTAATTTTGTGAGAGAATAGAGCTCTCGATCCAACTCTCTATCCTTTTCCCTTTCGAAACAGGCTTTTTCATAGGGAATAAGGTGAAGTTTAAAACCTTTTATTCCAACTGCCATGTCAGAATTGCCTTCAATGAGGGCGCTTACGGCACAAGCTCCCATTGCCGAAGCGAGTATTCTGTCAGGGGCTAAAGGGGATCCGCCTCTCTGGATATGACCGAGGGTTATTCCTCTTACTGAATACCCGGTCTTTTCTTTTATTTTTCCGACTAACTCATGAGCGCTGCAGTAACCTTCTGAGACAATTATGATCCAGCTTCTTTTTCCTCTTTTTTCGGCTTCTTTGATCTCCACGGCTATTTCATCTATGTCGACCTTCGATCCGGGATAAAGGACCTCTTCCGCGCCGCATGCCAGCCCCGACCTTACAGCGATATAAGGCTCCTTTCTTCCCATCACCTCTATCACGTAGATCCTTTCCATGCTAGTCACCGTGTCTCTGATCTTGTCAACTGCATCCAGAACCGTATGCACAGCTGTATGGGCGCCGACAGTATAATCAGTGTAGCCCACATCGTTATCAATAGTTCCCGGAATGCCGATATTTGTTACACCCCAATCCTTATGCAGTATATGCGCTCCCTGGAATGAACCGTTACCACCGATAATAACAAGCGCGTCTATCCCGTTTTCTTTAACGACTTTTACGGCCTTCTCCTGTCCTTCTTTGGTCATGAACTCCTCGGACCTGGCCGTCTTTAGGATGGTTCCCCCACGCGAAAGGATGTTACTGACGCTCCGGGAGTTCATTTTGATGATCTCTCCATCGATGAGGCCCGCATAACCCCTCATGATCCCCCTTACCTCAATGCCTTCGAAAACGGCTTTACGCACGACACTGCGTATGGCAGCGTTCATTCCGGGAGAATCCCCTCCAGAAGTTAAAACTCCTATCCTTTTAATTGATTCGCTCATGTTCCTATTTCCCAGCTGGCAAGATAATCCTTCTGTTCCTTGGTCAGCCTGTCTATCCTAACTCCCATCGACTTCAACTTAAGCTGAGCTATGCGTGAGTCTATTTTTTCCGGAACCTTGTATACTTTTTTCTCTAATTTTTTGTGATTCTTTACCATATACTCACAGGAAAGAGACTGGTTGGCAAAACTCATATCCATGACCATCGCGGGATGCCCTTCAGCCGCGGCAAGATTTATAAGACGTCCCTCTCCTAAGAGAGTGACCTTCTTGCCGTTTTTAAGCTTATGCTCCACAGCGAAAGGCCTTATCTCCCTTTTCGATCTTGTCATTTTGTTAAGCCCGGGAATATCGATCTCGACGTTAAAATGTCCGGAATTCGCGACCACCGCCCCGTCTTTCATCAGGACAAAGTGCTCCGGCCTTATGACGTTTATGTCTCCCGTCAACGTAACGAATACGTCCCCTACCTTCGCGGCCGGACCCATGGGCATGACATCAAAACCGTCCATGACAGCCTCAAGCGCCTTTAACGCATCTACCTCTGTAACGATAACCTTGGCCCCCATGCCTCGCGCTTTTATGGCCACACCACGGCCGCACCATCCATACCCGGCAATAACGACGGTGCTGCCGGCAAAAAGATGATTTGTGGCCCTTATAATGCCGTCAACGGTCGACTGTCCCGTACCGTACCTGTTATCGAAAAGATATTTGGTCTGGGCGTCATTGACCGCTATTATAGGAAACCTTAAAAGGTTCTTCTTCTCCAGGCTTCGTAGCCGTATCACTCCCGTGGTCGTCTCTTCCGTCCCCCCTATTACTGAAGGAGCCTGGTTCTTGCGTTTTGAATGGAGCATGGAAACAAGATCCGCGCCATCGTCCATGGTGATCTGGGGCTTCAGGTCCAAAACGCTGTTTATGTGATGATAATACGTGGCGTGGTTCTCTCCCTTTATCGCGAATACGGGAATATCGAAATCACGGACCAAAGAAGCGGCTACATCATCCTGGGTGCTTAACGGGTTAGAAGCGCAAAGCGCTATTTTTGCGCCTCCGGCTTTTAGCGCGATCATAAGATTGGCGGTCTCTGTCGTCACATGTAAACAAGCGCCCACGCGCACGCCTTTGAGCGGCTTTTCTTTCGCGAACCTGTTTTTTATCATATGGACTACCGGCATGTACCGGCCCGCCCACTCTATTTTGAGTCTCCCCTGTTTCGAAAGTTTTTTGTCTTTAATATCACATTTCGCCATAATTTTCTGACCCTTCCTTTTTATTTGATCTTCTTCTTAAGGACATCAGCCATATCGATCTCTTCCCATGTGAAACCTTCTTCGTCTCTGCCGAAGTGCCCATAAGCGGCTGTCCGTTTGAAAATGGGGCGCCTGAGCTTTAATTTCTCTATGATGCCCCCTGGCGTGAGATCGAAGACCTCTTTGACCAGTTCCACTATCTTTTTCTCGGAGACTTTGCCCGTTCCAAAAGTGTTGATCGTCACGCCGACCGGCTCGGGCACACCTATCGCATAAGCGAACTGAATCTCGCATTTTTTGGCTATACCTGCGGCTACTATGTTCTTGGCCACATATCTAGCCATGTAAGAAGCGGACCTGTCCACTTTTGTCGGGTCTTTACCGCTGAAGCATCCGCCGCCGTGGCTCCCGACGCCTCCATAGGTATCAACGATGATCTTCCTTCCGGTAACTCCCGTATCGCCCTGCGGGCCTCCGACCTCGAACCTCCCGGTGGGATTAACAAAGATCTTGGTATCTTTATCCATCAGGCCAGCAGGAATGACCTTTTTGATCACAAGCTTTTTCATGTCGTTATGTATGTCTCTCATATCCACTTTTTTGTCATGATGCGCGCTTATAACAACCGCTTCTACCCTTACCGGCATCCCGTCATGGTACTCTACCGTTACCTGGCTTTTCCCGTCAGGACGCAAATAGTTGACAAGTTTCTCTTTTCTGATCTTGGCCAGCTGTCTTGTAAGGGCGTGCGCCAGGGTTATGGGCATCGGCATGAATTCTCTGGTCTCATCCGTAGCATAACCAAACATCATGCCCTGGTCGCCGGCCCCTCCCACGTCTACTCCTAAAGCGATGTCGGGAGACTGCTCCTGTATGGACGTGATCACACCGCATGTCAGGTAATCAAAACCGTAATTTGCGTGCGTATACCCTATCTCCTTTATTGTCTTTCTTACAGTTTTTGGTATATCGACATAACAGGATGTCGTTATCTCGCCCGCGACAAACGCCAGACCAGTAGTTACCATGGTCTCGCAGGCAACCCTTCCTGATGGGTCCTCTTTAAATATTTCATCCAGTATAGCGTCGGATATCTGATCGCAGACTTTGTCCGGATGTCCTTCCGTTACGCTTTCTGAAGTAAACAGATATTTATGTTTCACTTGTCTTCTCCTCTCTTTGCCTATACTCCAAATCGGCTTTTTCAAGCGAGCTTTTGTCGCCGATATCGTACCATCCTTCCGTGAACACATAACCATAGACATCGCCGTTTTGTGACATCCATCTTACAAAGTTTCCGGGCGCGTCCTTCACCAGATCCGTTTTCATATAATCAGCTATGGCTCCGACACTTGCCTTTGGCAGGTAATAGATCCCGGTTGACGCGAGAGTGCTCGTCGGGGATTCTGGTTTTTCCTCAAAATTGCTTATCCTTTTGTCCGGATCAAGAGTAACTATGCCGTACCTCTTGGCAAGAGTCATGTTTTTTACGTCATAAAGCGCCACGCTTAGTTTGTTTTTTTTCCTGGCAAAATCCACAAAATCCATAATGTCAAATTCGAAAAGATTATCACCTGCCATAATAAGGACGTCATCCTGGGGATTTTCCTTCTCCAAGACAAGGTTTATGTCTCCTATGGCCCCGAGACGATCTTCGTTCGATTTAGTCATGTCGTTTACGACTTTCACGTTGAAGGAAAAGCCCCGCCCCCTGAACCATCTCACGATTATGTCGTGAAATTTATCGTTAGTGACAATATATACTTCATCGCAAAACTCTATCTTTTCGAGTTTATTCAGCAATCTTTCAAGTATGGGCTTTCCTCCCACTTTAATAAGAGGTTTGGGACGGTCAAGTGTTAAAGGATATAACCTTGTGCCATATCCAGCCGCTAATATCAATCCTTTCATTTTACTCCTTCCATGCCTTAAGCTAATTCAGCAGCCAGGTCAGGGACCAACTCTTTAAGTTTGGCCTTAGCGAACATCTGGACTTCTTTGCCGGTCTTAAACGCCATGGCCTTTTTGGCTATCTTTTTAGCTTCTGAATATTTGACAGAACGTATTACCTTTCTTACTTCCGGAACGGCGATCGGGGAAGTGCTGAATTCGTCAAGGCCCAGGCCCAACAGGATCATGGTCAGGTAAACGTCTCCCGCCATTTCGCCGCAGAGAGCCACCTCGATCTTATTTTTATGGCCGTTATCAATAACGGTCTTAATAAGTCCCAGCACTGCAGGATGCGCCGGCTCATACAGATACGCTATTTTTTCGTTGACCCTGTCAACCGCAAGAGAATACTGGATAAGGTCGTTTGTCCCTATACTGAAGAAATCGGTTTCTTTCGCCAGAATATCGCTCGTGATGGCCGCGGACGGGACTTCGATCATGGCTCCAACCGACATCTTCTTGTTAAACGGGATTCTTTTTTTCTTGAGCTCCTCCTTGACCTCTTCCAGAATATCGTTCGCCTGCCGCATTTCAGCTACACCGGAAATCATCGGATACATCATCTTGATATTACCGTAAGCGGAGGCTCTCAATATCGCCCTTAGCTGCGTTTTAAATATATCGGGCCGCGCCAGACAAAACCGGATCGCCCGCCATCCCAAGAAGGGATTCATCTCCCTCGGAATGTCGAGCTGAGAAAGAAACTTATCTCCTCCAAGATCAAGAGTCCTTATGGTAACACTGCGGGGCTTGATCCTTGTGGCGACCGACTTATAAGCATTAAACTGCTCCTCTTCGCTGGGCAGGTCTCTTCTATTCATGTAAAAATATTCGGTCCGGTATAGGCCTATCCCCTCACCGCCGTGCGAAATAACGCTTGCCACGTCTTCGGGAAGCTCGATATTGCCCGCGATCATCACTTTTTTTCCGTCGATTGTTTCACTGGGGAGCGACCTGACCTGTATGAGCTCGTGTTCTAGATGCTCGTATTTCTTTTTCTCTCTCTGGTATTTCGCGAGAAAATTCTTTGTCGGGTTAACGATCACCACGCCGTGGATGCCGTCCAGTATTATCTGATCCCCGCTCTGGACAATATCCGTAACTTTTTCAAGACCCACAACGGCCGGAATCTCCAAAGACTTAGCCATAATGGCCGTATGAGACGTCCTGCCTCCTATGTCTGTCGCAAAACCTATGACGCGGCCCTTGTGCATCATTGCCGTATCCGAAGGAGAAAGGTCATAGGATATCACTATCGATTTCTCCGTCAGCTCATCCATCCTTTTTTCTTCGGCGCCTGCCAAATTGCGCAGAATTCTCTTGCCCACGTCGGTGATATCGGTGATCCTGTCCCTCAAATATTCATCCTTCGCTTCGGAAAGAGCGCTCACATATTTGTTCAGAACTTCGGTAAAGACCGCTTCGATATTCTTCTTTTTCTTCTTGAGCCTGGATATGACTTCCTGGACAAGGACGCTGTCTTCCAGAACAAGAAGGTGGGCGCTGAATATCTTGCCGTGCTCGACGCCGACTTCACGGGATATTTTTTTCTCTATAGCGATGATCTCTTTTTTGGTCTCCACCAGGACCTTCTTGAACCTGGCTATCTCGGAAGGGATATCTTTCTCCGAAATGCTCCTGGTAGGTGTCAGTAATTCTTCAGTTCCGAAAATATGGGCTTTACCGATTGCTATCCCCGGAGCCGCTGGAATACCCCTGAGCTGGATCTGTTTTTTCTGTTTTTTCTTCATTCGATATCGTGAAGTAAGATCTCCGATAATTCGTTCACGGCTTCTTCCGCATCGTCACCATTGGCGGTAATAGTTACCCTGGAGCCCTTCTCGGCTGCCAGCATAAGTATTCCCATGATCGATTTGCCGTTTACTTCCTGATCGTCTTTTGTTATGGTTATGTCGCTGTCGTATTTATTCGCTATCTGCACAAAAATAGCCGCCGGCCTGGCGTGCAGTCCCGTTTTATTCTTTACAACAATTTCCCTTTTAATTTCCATCGCTTTTTCTGTATTCACTTCCTTTTTTCCTGTGCAATAATGTCCATTATTACATCGGAGAGTTTCACGGGATCATGCCTGACGAATTCCTGCATGCCCGCGATACGCGCCTTGACCAGCTTTATTTTTTCCTGCTTAAACCACTTTTCGTCTCTTTCGCTTATTTCAACGGGGTATTTATTCTCAAGCTTGTACTTTTCGTAAAGATGCTTCGGGATCCTCGATGTATTGGCAACGCAATAATCTATGGCCGAAGAGCCCGTGTGTTTGGTGATCGCTCTGACGTGTTCGCTGACAGAATAATTATCCGTTTCTCCGCCCTCGGTCATGACGTTACAGACGTATATCTTTTTTGCCTTCGATTTCAGTATCTCGTCCTGTATGCCTTTTATGAGAAGATTTGGCATCACGCTGGTGTAAAGGCTGCCCGGTCCTAAAATGATCGCATCGGCCTGACGCACGGCATCTATAGACTCTTGAGTTGCTTTGCAATCATCCGGCACAAGATGCAGCTTGTCTATCGGGCTTTCCCTTTCTTCCCGTATCTGCACTTCACCAACCGTTTCCCTGCCGTTCAGTCTTTTCGCGACAAGCCTTACCCTTTGCAGTGTCGCGGGAAAGACATTTCCCCTTATCGCGAGGACCTTGCTCGATTCCCTGATCGCCTTAGCAAAATCCCCCGTGACCTTTGACATGGCCGTAATAAAAAGATTGCCGAAGCTATGCCCTCTTAAGCCCTCTCCTTCTTTGAACCGGAATTGGAAAAGCGCCCCTAACAGGTCTTCCGAATCCGCAAGCGCTACAAGGCAGTTCCTGATATCTCCCGGCGGCAGAACGCCGAACTCTTCGCGCAGACGCCCGGAAGAACCGCCTTCATCCGCCACTGTCACGATAGCGGTTATATTACTTGTTCGCTGTTTGAGCCCCACCAGAAGCGTGGATAGGCCCGTACCTCCGCCCACGACAACGATCTTTGGCCCTCTCTCCAAGATGCGCTTCTCGTAGACTTTTTCGACCAGCGCGTCATTGCCGCTCTCCGGCGCCAGGACTGTCACGAAAGACCTTAAGATCCTCTTTACGGAAAATATAACGCACATAATACCCAGGACGATGATGAGTCCCGCGATAGTCTTGTTTTCCGAACTGCGTTCGAAAATAACTATCACAAAACCCATGGAGATCATGAGGATGCCGAAAATGGAAAGGGAGATCCATCTCTTTATCAACATGCCCGGGTATAGCCATTTAAGCTTCTTCATAGCGGCCTCTTATTGCCCCTTTTTCTGTTCTTCTTCCTTTATGATCTTAAGTATTTCGCTTTTATCCTTCGCGAATCGTAATCTGTCCCGAACGAATTTATCATCTAAAAGGCGTGATATCCTGGCCAGGGCTTTCAAGTGGGGTCCGGGGGTCTCACCCGGAGCAAGCAACAGAAAAAGAATATAGGCAGGCTCTCCATCAAGTGATTTAAAATCAACCCCTTTTTTCGATACAGCCAGGGCCGCTGTCATCTTTTTCACGCTTTCGGTCTTGCCGTGCGGAATACCGATGCCCTTGCCGATACCGGTAGATCCCAAGAGCTCCCTATCTTGCAGCTTGGACAGGATCTCTTCCTTATCGGCTTTTTTGATGCCCCCTGACAAAACGAGGAGATCGACCAGTTCCGAAAGAACACCGTCTTTATCCTGTGATTTGATGTTTACGCTTATTGCCTCAGGATCAAGCAGTTCTACCACTTTCATTCTTTTCTCTCCTTATATTTTCAGCTCCGCCAAGCGCTTACCAGACAATTTTAAGCAGACAAGAATGGAGCGGGTGATCGGGTTCGAACCGACGACAATCACGTTGGCAACGTGATGCTCTACCAACTGAGCTACACCCGCTCTCTAAAAATCTGGTACCCGCACTAGGGCTCGAACCTAGGACCCACTGATTAAGAGTCAGTTGCTCTACCAGCTGAGCTATGCGGGCATGGGGCGTATTATAGCATATGTATAAAAATCATTTCAAGATATAATATCCCGGATATTCGCCTTCGGCGAATTCCGGGATGACATATGGCTAAAAACTGTGGGTCTTTATGAATTTTATCACTTCGCCCATTTTTGCTTCCGCCATGGAAATACAGGTATCGGCGCAACCATAGTAAACGCGTATGGTATCGCCATTTACCACTGCAGAGCTCGGAAAGATGACATTCGGAACATCCCCGACTCGCTCGTAGACCTCCGTCGGAGCAAGCAGGTAATCTTTCGTGCGGTAAAGCACTTTCCAGGGCTTTTTAAGGTCCAAGAGAGCCCCTCCCATATAATAAAGATAACCGTTACAGCTTGTCCATACGCCATGATAGATAAGAAGCCACCCTTCCTCAGTCTCTATAGGTACGGGGCCCGGCCCTACCTTCGTGGATTGCCAGCCGCTTCTTTCTGTGCTAAAAACAAAACGGTGGCATCCCCAGTGAATAAGGTCGGGGCTGGTAGAGTAAAAAACGTCACCGAAGGGGGTGTGTCCCCTGTCGCTCGGGCGGCTCAGTATCGCGTATTTGCCGTCTATCCTTCTCGGAAAAATAACGCAATTGCGATTGGCCGGAAGCGTAAGGTTCTCCATCTGCTTGAAAGCCTTGAAATCTTTCGTCGTTGCCATGCCTATCAAGGGTCCCTGCGGGGAATCAAGGCACCACGTGACGTAATAGGTATCGTCGATCTTGGTGACCCTGGGATCGTAAGTCCTGTCTTTTATGGTGAGATAAGGGTCGCTGTTTTCCATCTGCAGGATCCCGGGTTCGATCTTCCAGTTTATCCCGTCCTTACTCCTGCCTACGTGCATGGTAAAGTTAAAATCTATCTCGTCGACCCTAAAGATCCCCACATATCCGTCCTCGAGCTTAACAATAGCGCTGTTATGGATACTGTTTGCCCGAGGCACAGCCTTCGCTGTAATAATCGGGTTACCTTTGTAGCGTTTAAAAACGGTTTCGTTAGCCATACCCACCCTTCCTTGTTTAGGTGCCTATATTACTTAGAAGATAATTTATATCACGAATTACCCAAATTGGCAACAGGAAAGGACTAACCAGGTTAGATTTTCTTGTACTTCTTCATTATCTCTATAACTTCTTTATCGGGAACGTCATACCAGTTCCGGTATACCTGGGCTACGGCTTGAAAAAAGGGGGGCTTTTCCAGAATTACAAGCTCGTCAACAAGCGGCTTTATCGTGCTCGCGATATCCCTTACTGATAACGGTGAGCCGACCACGAT
>JBHIBX010000030.1:0-9722 GCA_046759285.1 Candidatus Omnitrophota bacterium | reverse complement strand
GTCAAAAAGAATGTCGCAATCCTCGTTCTTGAGTTTCTCGTAATTTTCATAAATAATCGCGAGGGCGTTCAGGCGCGTCATGTGTTTATCTTCGAGATTGATCCCGTCGGGCCGCAGATCCTTAAGACTCTTTTTGAAATCTCCGGGCAATATGCCTTCGTTTTTAAGTTCGCTGATCCTTTTTTCTATCTCTTTTCTGTGAATATAAGGCGACCCGAAGGGCCTGAGAGGCTCTACGCCCTTCATATTGTCGAGTATGTATTCTATCGCTCTTACCTTCTCGACTTCACTTATCTCTATCTTATCCTTTACGAACTGAATAGCCCCTTCAGACTCAAGAACTATGGAGTTGGCAAAACTATGAAAGGTCTCTACCTCAACGTTGTATCCGTCATGGCCGATCATCTGGGCAAGCCGCTCGCGCATTTCTCTTGCTGCCGCGTTAGTGAAGGTAAGAATGAGGATATTTTCGGGCAGGGCTTCTTTATTCTGTATAATGTTGGCGGCACGGATGGACAATAGCTGCGTCTTTCCCGTGCCGGGACCGGCCAATATAAGCAGAGGGCCTTCTGTCGCATCGACAGCTTGCTTCTGCTGTTTATTTAAACGGTCGTAGTGTTCCTGGAAGGTGCTCATGCAGTTATCTCGTTATCTGAAATACGGCATTGAGTGCGAATAAATTAGGCAAGATTCTTACAATCCTCTTCTCCGTCAGAAAAACCTTCTTTTCGACGGTAATACCCTGTTCATCGCAGAATTTAGCAAAATCCTTAATGCTCAAAAAATGCAGGTTCGGCGTGTCGTACCAGGTATACGGTAAAGACGGAGTGATCGGCACATGCCCGGCGAAAAAGAGCTGGAACCTGGCGCTCATGTGACAAAAGTTAGGGAAACCTATTATCACTTTCTTGCCTATCCTCAGGGCCTCAGAGATAGCCTCTTTGGGTTTATGGACCTGCTGCATGGTCTGGTTGAAAATGACGTAATCGAAGAGCTTGTCGGGATATTCTGTAAGTCCCGAATCGATATCCCCATGGGAGACACTCAGGCCTTTTTCCACGCATTTGTAAATCGCTTCTTCGTTTATTTCTACGCCGCTTCCCCTGACCTCCTTGTTGATGACAAGGTATTCGAGCAGATCGCCGTCCCCGCATCCCATATCAAGAACCATGGAACCCGGCTCGATCATGTCCCCGATGACCTTATGGTCCAGTCTCAATTCTTCTTTTTTAACGCTCGTCATGGTTTACTTCTCTACCTTCTTAAAAGTGCTATCAAGAAAATGTCTTACAAGTTTGGTTTCCTCGTCAAACTCTATCAGGAAAGCGTCATGCCCGTAGTCGGAGCTTATCTCGCAATATGTCACGTCTATACCGTTCATCTTCAAAGCGCGAACGATCTCTTTTGACTGGTGCGGAGTATAAAGCCAGTCAGAACTGAATGCGATGACCAGAAAACGCGCTTTAACGCCGCTGAACGCCTGGGATAACTTTATATCCGGATGCAGATCGAAATAATCCATCGCCTTAGTGATATAAAGATACGAGTTAGCATCGAAACGTTTGACGAAGTTATCACCCCTGTACCTGAGATATCCTTCCACTTCAAATTCCGTGGAAAATTCAAACCCCAATTCCTTCTTCTTAAGCGCCCTACCAAACTTTTTCTCCATCGAATCGTTGCTCATGTAGGTAATATGACCTATCATCCTTGCTACCGCCAAACCGGCTGAAGGATGAGTCTTTTTATCGTAATAATCGCCTTCACACCACGCCGGATCCGCCATGATAGCCTGCCTGCCAACCTCGTCAAAGGCGATCTGTTGAGCTGAATGTTTGGCAGAAGTGGCTACGGGAATACACGATATCACGTCTTCGGGATAGCTTACGGGCCATTGCAGGGCCTGCATCCCTCCCATGGAACCCCCGCAGACTGAAAGAAGTTTTTCAATACCCAGCGAATCAATGAGTTTCTTCTGTGCGTTCACCATGTCCTTTATTGAGACTATCGGGAAACTGAGCCCGTAAGGCTTGCTCGTTTCCGGATTTATGGAATTGGGGCCGCTTGAACCCTTGCACCCGCCGATAATGTTGGAGCAGATCACGTAATACTTTTCCGTGTCAAAGGCCTTTCCCGGGCCTATCATGTCGTCCCACCAGCCCGGCTTGCTTTCTCCCGCATGATATCCCGCGGCGTGAGCATCCCCGGAAAGCGCATGGCAAATAAGAATCGCATTCGTCTTTTTCTTATTGAGCTCTCCGTATGTCTCGTAAGCGATCCTCAGCTCGGAAAGCTTTGCCCCGCTTTCAAGGACAAATTGCTTACCTTTGGGCATGTTGAAATATTTAGTTTCAACGTATTCAACGTCTCTTTTACCAGTCATATTACTCCGCAAATTTCTGAAACATCCACGTACTCAAATATCTTTCCCCTGTATCAGGGAATACAACAACGATGTTTTTGTCTCTATTTTCCTGCCGTAAAGCAACTTTGACGGCTACAGCCATCGCTGCGCCCGAGGATACGCCGACCAGTATTCCTTCTTCTTTAGCGATTCTGCAGGTCATTTCCCCGGACTCCTCATCGGAAACAGTTATTATCTCATCTATTACTTCTTTTTTCAAGATTTTTGGAATGAAACCTGCCCCGATCCCTTGTACTTTATGGGGACCAGGCTCTCCTCCTGTAAGTACATGTGAAGTTTCCGGTTCGATGCCTATCATCTTTATGTCAGGATTTTTCTTTTTTAACACTTCACCTACACCCGTTATGGTTCCTCCGGTTCCTATGCCCGCTATAAATATATCAACTTTCCCCTCGGTGTCGTTCCATACTTCCTGGGCGGTGGTTCTTCTGTGTATTTCAGGGTTTGCTTCGTTCTCGAATTGCTGCGGCATAAAGGCATTTGGCGTCTCTTTGACCAGCTCTTCGGCCCTTTCGACAGCTCCTTTCATGCCCTTTTCCCCCGGTGTCAGGACCAGCTCAGAACCCATTATCTTAAGAAGGGTGCGCCTTTCAACGCTCATCGTATCCGGCATGGTAAGGATAAGCTTATAACCTTTTGCGGCGCATACAAAAGCAAGACCTAAGCCCGTGTTGCCGCTCGTGGGCTCAATAACTACCGAATCTTTTTTCAGCTTACCCGCTTTCTCGGCCGCCTCAATCATCGATACGCCAATACGGTCCTTTACGCTTGAAAGAGGATTAAAGGATTCGAGTTTCGCTATTATATTGCCGGGAAGACCCTCGCCCATCTTCCGCATTCGAACAAGAGGCGTATTCCCGATCGTTTGTGTAATATCATCATATATTTTCATGATCTTCTCCATTTTAGCTTTATATATCAATTTTTGTCATTTTTATCTCCGTTATTATATATTGGTTATTTGCGTTTTTTAAACCAGTATTCGTAATCGTTCAGATGCGGCTCGCGAAGAGGTTCGATCCTGGTGTTCCGCCCGACAATATACCCTGTTCCGTAAAAGTTACGGACCCAGTATACGGCTTCCTTCCAGAGATAATAGGTCAAATACTCCCATAATGGAGGTGAGACTTTCCGCACCTCATATGTCACGTAATCTTTGCTTACCATGACCCTTACGTAATGAAGGTATCCTCCCTCGGACTCGGGGATCTCTATCAGCATCCCTCCACCGCCCGTTACTATGTTATCGACACCGTCGAATGCTTCATGCTTGAACATGTGCTTGTGCCCTGAAAAAACCATATCCACGCCGTATTCCGTGCAAAGTTTTCGGAATCTGTAAGCCCATGGCTTGGCGTCCATGTTATACCATTCCTGCTGGTAAGGATCAAAAGGCGGCTTATGCATGGCTATGAATATGTGGTCGTATTCCTGACCCTTCTTGAACTCCTCCTCAAGCCAGTCGAACTGTGTCTCATTCAGCTCTCCCACTTCGTTATCCAGGACAATAAAATACGAGTTTCGGTCCGCGAAAGCGAACTCCTTTTCCCCGCAGTACTTCTCAAAAAGTTCACGGTCATCGTGATTTCCGATAGCTGCGATCACCGGCCACTTAATAAGTTTCTGCATTTTTTTATAAGCTTTGAAATGGAACTCTTTCCCGTCAAGAGTAACATCACCTACGTTAAGGATAAAATCTATCGGGGCTTTCCGGAACCTGTCTTCACGGTTAATGTGCCATATGAGTTTAAGCGTGGCGGCGTCATTGAAGATGAGTCCGGAATGGCTATCGCCCAGGACAATAAAAGAAAAATAAGTTCCTCTGTTATCCTGTAGTTTTTCGACGTTCGCCTCGTTATTGTCGCCTGTTTCGGCTCCCTCCATAAACCAGAAAGGCACGAGCGGGAGGAACGAGTAGACAACCATCGCGACCAGTAATGCTATAATTATTTTTTTCCACATATTTACCATCTTTCGTTATTTCCCGGACTGAAACCCCTTCGGGGTTGAAGTCCGGGCTACTCGATATTTAAAATTTTGTATTGGAGTGCGCCTGCGGGAACCTGTATTTCCACTACATCTCCTACTTTACCCCCCATGAGCGCCTTGCCGACCGGCGAGGATGCCGATATCTTATTAGCTTCAAAATCAGATTCCTCTTCGGACACGAGCATGTACGTAAATTCTTCACCTGAGGTCTCATCTCTTACCTTCACACTCGTACCCAACACGACTTTGTCTCTTTTTCCCGCCTTACTCTCGATTATCTGCGCCCTGCTCAAGGTATTTTCCATCTCAGCGATCCTCTTTTCATTTAAGGCCTGGGCTTCTTTCGCGGCATCATATTCGGCGTTTTCACTGAGGTCGCCCTTCTCCCTCGCTTCCCCGATATCCTTGGATATCTGGCGCCTCTTTTCACCCCTAAGATACTCCAGCTCTTTAACCAGCTTATCGTAGCCTTCCCTGGTCAACGGCACTTTTTCCTCGCCCATCTATCACTCCTCTCCTTCCTTTTGTTCTTCCAGATCTTTCCAGTCTATAAGTTCATCATCTTCGTTGAATATAAGGTATACTTTTTTGTCCGAAAAAACCGTGACATAGCCGGGCTTATAGATCCATTTGGTAAGGGTCTCCCCTTCCCTGGATAAAATGATAACAGGCTCACCTATAGTTTTCCTGACACTGGCGGCAGTTTTTCCTTTTTCCAGAGTCCCGCCGGCTATCGCTTGCTTTACCTTGTTGTAGTTCCTGGTTTCCTTTTCTGCCGCCTTGACCATGGAGGCCTGACTCTTGCTAAGCTGAATAAGGGCCTTTACCCCGTGCTTTGATTTGACCCATCTGACTCTTTTTTTCTGCGCAAAAGAAACACCAGTAGCCGAGCAAAAAAGAAATAAACACGCCAGGAGAGCTGCTAAAACCCTCACTTTTCACCTTCCTTTTTGCTTCCCCTGCCCTTACCCTTGCTTTGCAGGAGAGCCTTCTCCAACACAGTCCTCAGGTTGTTGAGTTCAGCCCGCGTAAGAAGAAAATGCGACCGCAGTTTCTTCTCGATGATCTGGATCTCAAAGGTGTCCTTTTCTTTTAAGTACCTGATATTTATTCTCATATCTCCTTGTCGATCTCCTTCATTTAATTTTTACAATTCCACATTCTCGTAATCGTACGATCCGCCCCATATTTTTATCCCTTTTCCGTTCACGATAGCATCGGAAATCGTCTTTCGGGCATCTTTCAATATCCGCTCAAATGTCTGGCGTGATACATTCATTGACAAAGCCGCGTCAGCATGTTTTTTCGACTGCCAGTCCGCCAGGCGTATGGCTTCGAACTCTTCAAGAGTCAATATAACACTGTCGGGTTTGCCGCGTTTTCCTCTCGGGCTGAACTTGAAACTTTCGGGCTTCCTGTGAACTATGCGTTTCTTTTTGGGCCTTCCTTCTTTCATAATCCTATAAAAGTTCCGCCGCCAGAGAAGCCAGCGAACTCCTTTCGCTCTTGGTCAGCATGACACTGTCTCCCCTCTTTTTGCCGCTATTTTTAACATATAGCGTATAACGGATAGCGTATAGTATATCTATAATATTATAATTTGTAAAATATTAATTATGTGACCTTTTTCACGAGAGCGGCCACTTTCTTCCCGAGGGCGTTGCATTGTTTTTTAACGCGGGCATCCGGCCTGCCTATTGAAACAGGCCCATAATGGTCTCCGTTATGGTCGCCCTGGACGATCATCCCGTGTATCAATAGCGCATTTAAGATCGCAACGATCGTTGTTTCGTTCCCGCCGCCGATATTGGCAGCAGAGCTGAACGCGGCACCGACTTTTCCGGACAGCTTCCCGTGAAATTCAACCGTCTCGTCAATAAATCTCTTTACCGGGTAGGCCATGTCACCGTAATACGTCGGGGAACCGATAATCAGCCCATCGTACTCCAGCGCTTTCCTGGCCGGAAATTTTTCGACGTTTACCACGTCAGCCTGGATGTCGGGTTCCGCGCCTACCCCTTCTTCAACAAGCCGCGCCATCTCTTCGGTATTGCCTGTCCTGGAGTAATAAATAATAGCTATTTTTTTCATTTTATCCCCTCCGTTACAATTTATGTTTTTCGGGAACAATATTTATGTAAGAATCGAAATCCATGTATCCTTTGATCTCTTTTTTAATATGCGCGATACGTTCGGATAAATACGGGTGACTTTTATAATGAAGATATTTCATCAGCGGCGCTTTTTTCCGAAGTTTTTTAATTGTTTTCAGGGACTCCACCGCTCCGTTCGGGTCAAATCCGGCTCGCTTCAGGTACTTTATCGAAAGGTCGTCAGCTTGGCGTTCGTCGTGCCTGGAATACGCTGACATCAATGTGCCGATCGCAGCGTTGGCCGCGGCAAAGCTTTTATTATCGGTCTTCATCTGGCTTCCCAGAAGCACAAGAAGCGTAGCGCCAAGGGAACCTTGCAGGCGTTTTATCGAGTGCTTGGCTTCCACGTGTCCCATTTCATGCGCCAGGACCGCGGCTATTTTATCGTCAGTCTCCAAAACATCGACGAGGTCATCAAATATATAAATGTAGCCACCGGGAGCGGCAAACGCGTTGTAGTTGTTGTCCTTTTTATCGTTCAAAACCGTAAAATGATACACTAATTCGCTTCGTTCTGCCACTTGGGCAAGCCCCTCCCCGATTCCCTTAATGCGCTCCTGAACTAGCGGGTCTACCGGAAGTTCGTAATGCTTTTTAACCTGTTTGTTGATATTCCTTCCCATGTTTTTTTCTTTGGTGGAGGAGATCAATACCAGCTCCTCCTCTTCCGTGGCCGGATTCAAGTTCATTACCCCACCCGTCAGAAACGGCACAATCAATAAAACGCTCACAAGTATCAGAAGCTTATCTTTTCTCATGCTTTAAAAATCCTCGATTTTGGACAGCGTGGAAGTCACTCTTCCAAAAGGTATCCAGACCACGCCATACAATGGATATCTATTCTTCCCCGCCATAAAATACATCCACCCGCTGCCCTTTTTAACGCGCTTATTGCCCAGAACGGCATAAGGACGGATTTTAAACGCCGGATACGACGTAAGCCGCGGCAGTTTGACAATATCCACGCTCTCGATCTGACCGTATAGCTTGTAATTTTTTTCGTTCAAATTTACCGTCATGCCGATCTTGTCGCCGAGCTTCACCGGCAATGTCATGAAATAACACACTACGCTTAAAGGATCTTGCACGTTCTTTTCGATCGGACAGCGTTTTACAGAACCGTCCGTAAGATTGGTATAAATAGCTTCGCTTTTATCGAAGTCATACTCCACAATAACATGTTTTCTGTAATTTCCTTCTTTGCGATCGGCTTCGTACCTCCGGCTGGTCATGGTCCCGGTATCTATATACGTGATATATGTATCTTCTACATTATATATTTTTGAAAGAAATTTGTTGGAACGGGTCACCAGCGTCACAACGTATACATCCCGCCCTTGATATTCCCTGATATCGCCTATCTCGGCAACGATGCTGCCGATAGGTATGCTATTCCATGCCATTAAATAAGTTAACCTTTTCCGGACATGAAAGCCGGGCTTGACCGACATTGAAGCGGCGATTCCCTCTTCTGAAATCCCCTCGGCCTGCCTGATAGATTTTACCGTCCCGGTAGTAGCGCAGCCTGCAATGCTAAATATTATTAATAATATTATAAAAAACTGTATTTTTTGCATATGCTATATTATAATCAATAACAGTCGAAATAGCCAGGGAGGAAAGCACACATGTTGAGTTTTCTTGAGCTTGCGAAGACAAGAAGAAGCGTCCGCGCTTATACGGAGCAGTATATCAGTCGTCAGGACCTTGAAAAGTGCGTAGAAGCGATCAGGTATTCCCCTTCAGCCTGTCATTCACAACCATGGAATTTTGTTATAATCGACGATCCCGAAAAGAAGGATAGAGTCGCGAAAGCTGTTTCCTGCGGGCCCGGCGATATAAACTCCTTCGCCCGTGAGGCCCGCGCTTTCATCGCTATCATCTCTGAAAGACAAACTTCCCTCGCATGGATCGGGGGAAAGCTTAGAAAAGCTGATTTCCGTCGTATGGACATAGGCATCGCCTGCGCTCATCTGGTTCTACAGGCTTGGGATATTGGCATAGGAACGTGCATCATTGGATGGTTCAATGAAAGAAAATTAAAGAGAATTCTCTCCGTGCCTTTCCACAAAAAGGTCGAACTGGTTATCGCGCTGGGATATCCCGCGGAGTCGGAAAGACCCGAAAAACAGCTTAAAGACTTGGACAAAGTAATCTCTTTTAATACATACCGAAAATAAAAAAAGCCCGCCTTTTTATAAGACGGGCTTTTTGAAAAAAGACCGGATTATTTAGCTGCAATCGCCCCTTCGTCTTCAGGATACCAGAAAGTCGCTATACGCCATAGTCCGCCTACGAATCTGGCTATGCCCCTGCCGACGTCGTCATTCGTCTTGCTTGTGCAGTCCGGATATGCCGGCGTGCCCTTTGTGCCTGTTTTGTTAACATTGTCGGGCACTTCGAGCTGTCCGTACAGGACATCGTCCAATCCCTTTCCGAGATTTTTCAAGGGCTTGTTGGTAGAAGCAAATGAACCAACGTTGCCTGCACAAAAAACAATCGCAATTATTATGAAAAATATAAAAAACCTTTTCATTCTTACCCCCCTTTTAATCTTCAGCTTGGAGTATATCCTATATATAAATGAAAGTCAAGTTTATAGCAAAAGGCCTTTAAATAATATTGGCGAACGCAAGGGTGGCGATCGTCTTTGAATCGGTTATCTTCCCCCTCTTAAAAAGCCCCTTGGCTTCCTTTCTGCTGAAAAGTTTAACTCTTATTTGTTCGTCCTTTTCCCTTCTCGGGGTTTTTTTCTTAATACAATCGGCTTTAAAGATATATATCTTTTCATTGCAGAAGCCGGGTGTGGTATATATAGCGCCGATCTGCCTCAGATTTTTTACCTTGTAGCCGGTCTCTTCAGTTATCTCTCTTTTAGCGCAGGCGTAAGGTGTCTCTCCCCTGGCTATTGTGCCTGCGGGTAATTCCCAAATATATTTTCCTATAACGGCGCGGTATTGACGGATGAAAACGATCTTGCCTAAAGCAAGGGGGAGTATTACGGATGAGCCTGGGTGGTCTATCTGTTCGAAATACGCTATCCTGCCGCCGGGTAACTTCTTTTTTCCGGCAAAAACATTTATAAGGCGCCCTTTAAAGATCCTTTTCCGGCTCAAGATCGTCCGTCCCCCAGCCCTCTCCGATCTTCTCGATCT
>JBHIBX010000029.1:0-9976 GCA_046759285.1 Candidatus Omnitrophota bacterium | reverse complement strand
TTGGTTACTTTCATAACCGTTTCTTTAAGCAAGTTCCCTATGATCTTCCCGTTATAATTGACGCGCCCCATCATGGTCTTGTGTTTGCAATGCTCGCTCCATGTCTGGGCCAGTGTCTCAAGCTCGCAATCGGTGGGGTTGCGGCCGATCCCTTTAAAATACTCCTGTATCGCTTTCATCTCGGCAAGGTTGAGATAGAGCTGCTTTTCTATGCTCATTCGCTGGAGCTTGCGGTCGGAAATATTGATCATATCGACTTCTATTGGCTTGAATTCATAGGACTTCAGCTTTTTCTTTTCCTCTTTATGCACCACCACATGTTGTATCATTTTGTTATAAAGAAGTTTTTGTGTGATCTTGTCTGCTTGGCCGGATTCCAGCGCGCCTTTGATGATATATTTTTTCGAAGTCGAAACGGACGTGACGCCCGTTATGCCCATATCCCTTATCGCCTTCATCGTGCTTTCTTCAACAGGATCCATTACGCCGGGATTATATGCGATCTCAATCACGTGAGTTCTCTTGCCCTGAGCTTGTCGAAGGGCCGCTTTTCCGGGTTTGAATCCTCCCCTGTAATTGTATTCCTGGGAGACTTTATCGGCGAGGATCTCGCTGGCAATAATGTGGAGTTTTTTCGTAGTGATATTTCCCTGGAGAGTGTAAACCTGGATATATTCTACGTCTTTTACGGTTTTTATGCCAAGGTCTTTAATGTCGCGTTTTAGGCCTTCAGCGACCGCGTCGTAAACGCCTTTTTTATCTTTGACTTCTATTCGCGCGTAACGCATATTTTCTCTTTTCAACCACGACCGACCACCGACGACCGACGAAACTATTCCCACTCTATTGTGCTGGGAGGTTTGGAGCTGATGTCGTAGACTACCCTGTTGACGCCTTCGACTTCGTTGATGATCTTGTTGGATAGTTCTCCGAGGATCTTATAAGGTATTTTTGCCCAGTCGGCTGTCATGCCGTCAACGCTTGTTACGGCGCGGACGGCTACCGTATTCTCATAGGTGCGGGTATCTCCCATTACGCCGACACTTTTCACGGGAAGGAGAACACCGAAGATCTGCCAGGTTTTGCCATAGATGCCGTATTTTTTGGCTACATCGACGACTATCCAGTCGACATCTCTTAGTATATCCAGACGTTCTCTGGTTGTCTCGCCTAATATTCTAACAGCAAGGCCGGGACCGGGAAACGGCTGGCGTCCTATAATCTCTTTCGGCAGACCAAGTTCTGCTCCGACTTTTCTGACCTCGTCCTTGAAAAGCTCCCTCAAAGGCTCCACGAGCTTTAAGCCCATTTTCCTGGGAAGGCCGCCTACGTTGTGATGCGATTTTATCGTCTTGCTCGGACCGCCGAAAAATGACTGCGACTCAATGACGTCAGGATACAAAGTGCCTTGCGCAAGGAAGGAAGCATTTTTTATTTTTTGGGCATTTTCCTCAAAGACATGGATAAAAGTCCTGCCGATTATTTTCCGTTTTTTCTCGGGATCGGTCGCTCCTTTAAGCGCCTTCAAGAACCTGTCCTCTGCGTCCACTACCTTGAGATCCAGTTTTATGTTCTTCTTGAAAAGCTTTGCCACCCTTTCAACTTCATTTTTCCGGAGAAGTCCGTTGTTTACGAATATGCAGTGAAGCTGCTTCCCGATGGCTTTGTGGAGGAGAACGGCGCAAACAGTCGAATCCACTCCGCCTGAGAGCCCGAGTACTACATGCTTCTTCCCCACCTTTTCACGGATCTCTTTTACTTTATGGTCAATGAACGACTTCATCGTCCACGTCCTCTTGCACCTGCAGACATTGAAAATGAAGTTCTTAAGCATTTTTCCGCCGTATTCCGTATGGACAACTTCCGGATGGAATTGCACGCCGTATATTTTCTTTGTCGGGTTTGCAAGCGAAGCGTTTCTGGTGTTGCTGCTGGAAGCGATCGATTTAAAACCTTTTGGAAGTTTGGCGACTTTGTCCCGATGACTCATCCAGGTAACGCCTTTTGGGGGGAGGCCCTTAAAAAGTTCATTCTTCCTGTCGAAATGCACTACAGTATGCCCATATTCACGTTTGCCGCTTTTCGCGATCGTGCCGCCCATGACCTTCCCGATGAGCTGCATGCCGTAGCATATGCCAAGAACCGGAATACCAAGCTCCAATATCTTCGAGTTAATGCCCGGAGACAGTTTGTCATAGACGCTTGACGGGCCGCCGGAAAGGATTATCCCGCACGGATTTATCCTCTTCACCTTTGCCGGAGTTATGTCCGGGGGTTCTACCGATGACCGGACACGATTCTCCCTTATACGCCTGGCGATGAGCTGGACGTATTGGGAGCCAAAATCGATTACCAGTATGCCTTCTTTTTCGCTCATTCCTTTGTATACTCTTGCCATGTTTTTTCGAGATCCGGATTGTCGCACCACTCGAGCAGGTAGTTTGTGAACTCTTCTCCTGTAGCGCCTGTATCCCGGCCGGTTAGTGCAAGTGTCTTCTCAAACTGTCCGCATATTTCCAGCGCCATGTCAAGCTGCTTGGCCTTGTCGGGAAATCCAATATGACGCAAAAGCATGGCGCTTGCGCGTATCATCGAAGACGGATCAGCGTATATGTCGCGTCCTTCTGCAACCATGCGCGGCGCGCTTCCATGTATTGCCTCGAACATCGCCCACTTTTTTCCAATGTTAGCGCTTCCCGCTGTGCCCACACCGCCTTGAAGCTGCGCGGCTTCATCCGTAAGTATATCGCCGTAAAGATTCGGCAGGACTATGACCTGAAAATCCTTGCGCCTTGCCGGGTCAATAATTTTTGCTGTCATGATGTCGATGTACCACTCGTCCTGTTCTATACCGAACTCTTTATATTCTTCAGCTATCTCTTTAGCGATCCTGGAAAATCTGCCGTCGGTCGTCTTCACAACATTTGCTTTGGTGACAGCGGTGACTCTTTTAAGGCCGTTTTCCCTGGCATATTCAAATGCCATGCGTATTATTCTTTCGGCACCTTGTTCCGTGATGACCTTGAAATCTATGCTCAGGTCATCTGTCACGTCCACTCCCCTGGAACCGAGAATATAGGCACCTTCGGTATTTTCCCTGAAGAAAGTCCAATCGATGCCTTCGGCGGGAATCTTTACCGGACGGACGTTAGCAAAAAGATCCAGTTCCCTCCGCATTGCGACATTCGCGCTTTCTATATTCGGCCACTTATCGCCGGCTTGAGGAGTTGTTGTAGGCCCTTTCAGTATAACATGGCAGCTTTTTATCTCCTCGAGGACATCATCCGGAATGGCTTTCATGTGCTTGGCGCGGTTCTCTATTGTAAGGCCTGAGATCTGCTTGAACTCGACATTCCCGGCAGCGATCTCATCTTTAAGGAAATGTTCAAAAACTCTGGTGGCGTGTTTGGATATGATCTTTCCAATCCCATCCCCCCAGCAGATGCCTATAATTACGGGCTTCAGGGACTTGTAATCGGTCCAATCCACTTCCTTTTTCATCCGCTCGACACGTTCGAGCTGCTCCTGAACCAGCTGAGCAAAATGTTGTTTTGCCTTTTCTATCGCTTTATTGTCTGCCACTTCAACCTCTCTTGCTTTTATGGTAGCCGAGGTTTAAACCTCGGCTACCATATATGATAGGTCCGAAAGGAAAAAAGTATTATAGTATGAGATGCTGGAAAAGTAAAGATTACTATTATGTGATCCCCGCGTTCGCGGGGATGACATATTTAGACTGGATAACCGACCACGGACATATAGATTACGCTTTCTTCGATCCCGTCTACTCCGATAATCTCGTTTATTTCGTCATCAAAGAGCGCTGCGACCTGACAGCTTCCAAGTCCAAGTCCCACAGAAGCAAGGGCAAGATTTTCGGCAACGTGGCCGGCGTCCAGATAAACATACCTGTATGCGCGTTCTCCGTATTTCCATTTTGAGCGCTGGAAAATGCCTGTCCATATGAATACAGCGCCTGCGTCGGCGCACATATCCTGCCCCAGAGCAGCCCGAGCAACTGTCTCGCTGAAATCGCCTTCTTTTATCTCCTCAAGAAGATGATCCTTTATGGAATAATGGTAAACACCTTTTGGAATTGACTCAACGTTATTGACGACAAGGTATGTCTCTACAGGATACAATGCTCCCGCGGAAGGAACGGTGCGGAACTCATATCCATGCTCTTTCCTGTTAATGCCGTTGGATATCCAAAGAAGATAGGAAAGATCTTTTTCAGAGAGCGGCTTGGAGGAATAATCCCTGACGCTCTTTCGCTTTTTGACAGCTTCATCAAGTGATATCTTGCTGGTTGTTTCTGGGTGGGGAAGTTTTACTCTCTTTTTACCGGGGTATTCCTTATAAAGACCGGGGCTTTGCCAGCCAAATCCCCCGGGTATACTGCCGCGAAGGTATTTCGTTTCTTTTTGAAACCTGTCACCTGCCCCTTGGGTGTTTCTCATTTTTGAGCTTTTCTATCTCTTCCCGCAGTGCTTTGATCTCTTTCCTGAGCTCCGCGGTCTCCTCTCTCAAATTTTTCTCTTTATGGTTTATTTCGTAAAATTCCCACCACTCAAGACTCATGTAAGCTCCTGTATTATTTGTCAAAAACGTGTTTGATCACGTTTTTGTGTACTTTTGTCGGGTAGTCTCCGCTGAAACAGGCCGTGCAAAAACCGTTGCCGCCTTCGCGGGCAGCTTCCAGCATCCCTTCGTGGCTAAGGTACTTCAGGCTATCAACGCCTATAAATTTAGCTATTTCATCGACCGAGAGCTCATTCGCGATAAGTTCTTTCCGACTTGGAAAATCTATACCGTAAAAACACGGAAACCTTATGGGCGGGCAGCTTATTCTCATGTGTATTTCCTTGACGCCAGTTTCTCTCAGAGCCTTTATCCTGCTACTCGTCGTTGTCCCCCTTACTATGGAATCTTCCACTACAACGATCTTTTTGCCTTTAAGCACGTCCCTTATGGGGTTGAGCTTGATCTTCACTCCGTGCTTTCTCATCTCCGGCGACGGCTGTATGAAGGTCCTGCCAACATAATGGTTTCTGATCATGCCGAACTCGAAAGGTATTCCGCTTTTTTCGGAATAACCTAACGCGGCGTAATTGCCGGAATCGGGAATAGACATTACGATGTCAGCATCTGCGGGGTACTCTTCGGCCAGCTTCATGCCAAGACGCTTCCGGACCTCGTAAACACTTTGACCGAAGATGTGGCTGTCCGGCCGGGCAAAATATATGAATTCAAAAATGCAGGGCGTGTTGTCTTTTTTCTGAAACGGTTTTCGCGACTCGATGCCGCTCTTGGAAATAGTTACCATTTCACCCGGCTCGATCTCCCTCACGAATTCGGCATCGATCAGGTCAAGCGAACACGTTTCGCTTGCCAGGACATAAGAGCCTTCTTTCATCCCAAGACACAGTGGACGAAAACCATTGGGATCACGCACGCCGATCACCTTGTTCTCGGTGAGGAAAATTATCGTGTAGGCCCCATCGCACTGCCCCAGGGCGTCTATGAGGCGGTCCTCAATAAGCTCTTTTTTGGAGCGGACTAACAGATGAAGCACGACTTCCGAATCCATCGTGGTCTGGAAGATCGCTCCCTCTTTTTCCAGATTTCTCCGGAGTTTAACGGCATTGGTCAGGTTGCCGTTGTGAGCGATAGAGACAGAAAACCTCTGATGGCTTATTACGAAAGGCTGGGCGTTTCTTAATATGCTGGAACCCGTAGTGGAATAACGAACGTGTCCTATGGCCATCTTTCCCCTAAGATCCTTGAGTTTTTTCTTGCCAAGGACATCCGAGACAAGCCCCATGCCCGTTATCTGTCGGATACGCCGGCCATCGGATACAGCCATGCCGCAGGACTCTTCGCCCCTATGCTGCAGTGAATAGAGTCCAAGGTATGTCAGGTCCACGGCATGATCATGGCCAAATATGCCAAATACACCGCAATATTCCTTTTTGTCCATTGAGGGACGCGTCATGGTCTTTATTATAAACATAACAAGCGAAAATTCAACTTATTTTATGTAATACAGTAAAATAGGCTGAAAAAATTTGAAGTATATCAAATTTTAATGTAAACTATTAAAAAATATCCGGATTTGTATGAAATATGTAAAAATATTACTAATAGTCATATTTTGTGCGGTATTAAGTGTCCTCCCACAGGCATCTTTCGCGCAATCTGTCCAAACGGACGTCGACAGGGCCACGACCCAGGTCGATCGTACAATAAGCGAAGAGGCCGAAAAAAAGCTGAAGGTCAAAGTAAAAAAACCGCCTGAAATCAAAGAAGAAGAGGAAGAAGAAGAGAAGCCCGAAGGACCCAAGTTCTTTGTGCGTAAGATCAAGCTGGTCGGCACCGAGAGCTTCCCGCCGGAAGAATTCAGTCATATTTTAGAAAAATACGAAAATAAGAACGTGAGCATGCAGGATTTAAACACTCTCGCGAAAGAAATCGAAAGAGAATATTTAAAAAGAGGCATTATAGCTGCCTGTTTCGTTCCGCCGCAGGATGTTAAAGACGGAGTTGTCACCCTGCGAGTTGTAGAAGCGAAAATGGGCGTTCTGAACATCAAGGAGCATAAATATTTTGATAAAGCGAGGATCGCTAATTATTGGCGCATAAAACCCGGCGAAGTTCTCCGTTATGACGAGATGTCCCGCGACCTGCAACGCATGAATAAAAACCCCGACAGGGATGTCAACGCGGTGCTTCACGCCGGCGAGAAACCCGGAACCACGGATGTACTGATAGAAGCTGATACAAAATTCCCTGTTCACCCCTTTTTCTCATTCAATAATGAGGGCGTGCGGTCAACCGGAAGAGAGCAATACGGTTTTGGCATCAAACACAATAACGCCTTGTTCGTTGATGACACTGTATTAGTCGGCTGGAGTTTAGGCGAACATTTCAGCGGCGTTTATGCCTATCACGTAGTCCCTATTACCAACATTGGCACCTCATTTATGTATGGCTTCAGTGATAGCCGGTCCAGACCCGAAAAAGAGTTCAAGCAATTTGACATCCGTTCCTGGTCGCAAACTGGGAGTTTTTTTTTAACCCAAGATCTATTCAAGAAAGCTGAGTATCTGGGTGAAATTTCCATGGGCCTGGATGTAAAGGACAAAAAATCCAGCGGCCTTACCGGCACTATTAATCGGGACAGGCTAAGAATTCTCAGGTTTCGCGCCAATCTTATCCATAAATACCCGGGGACCATTACAACCATCAGCCCTCAATTCTCACAGGGTTTGAATTTTCTCGGCGCCAGGAGCAAAAATCCCCTCTCTTCAAGAGCGGCCGACAGCGTGTTTTCCAAATTCGATCTAGGCATCAGGCACAGAAGAGCCTTGCCTTTAAATTTCCAGGCAGTTCTTAATTTTAAATGCCAGTTCGCCTCTGAAAAATTAACCCCTCAGGAAGAGTTCAGTCTGGGCGGGATAAATTCCGTAAGAGGTTACCCTTCAGGGGACTATCTTGCGGATATTGCCTTTCTAACAAATTTTGAACTGTTGATCCCCGCCTTTTTTATACCGGAAACGGTCAAGCTCCCTTATGCTAAACAGCCTTTAAGAGACAGTCTGACAGGAGTATTTTTCGTTGATCAGGGTTACGGGGAAAAACGCGGAGCCCTTCCTACCGAAACAAAGAAAGACAACCTTTTCAGCATAGGTACCGGCTTAAGAATAAGGATGTTCGACATGGCCTACCTCAGGCTGGAATGGGGTTTCCCGCTCGGTGAAGATCCAATAACAGAAAGAGCGAATTCACGTTTTCATCTTTCTTTAGATTTTCAATATTAGCTTTTTTGCTGCTTATCCCAGGATATATCTCGGTCTGTCTTTTATTCTTTTCTGTTCCGAAATCATCATATACATAAAACTTCTAGAAGTTATGTCCCAGTCAGTAGTTTTGTCTGCCTTGAAGGCATCGTCAACAGCTTCATATTCCGTGCTGGTTTCATCCATCCTGCTGTATTCATTAAGTAAAGTCTTTATCAATATTACTTCCTCGGGGTTGAGGCCTTCAACCAGGCCTATATCGATAATTTGACCATCCATGTCAAAGATGACACGAGTTGCCGAGTCTAAGTCAATATCGTCCAGGTCCGGTGCCGGTGCTGGTTCTGTCGGTGTTGTTGACGAGGCGTCTACCGTAATAGAATTAGACGCAGGCGTGGATGTGAGACTACTTGCTGAGCCGGTTACCGTGATCGTGCCGGCCGAATTATAAGTAATATCGTTGAAAGTTGCCAGACCGTTTGCCGCGGCCTGAGTCGTTGTGCCGCTTGCGAAGGAGCCGCTGCTCGGTGCAACGGTTATATTATTCGTATCGCTGGTCCTGTTGTTGTAGGCATCGATTATCTCAATAGTAAAGGCCGTCCACACGTCCCCAGCTGTTACTGAAGAATCGGGCTGTGTTACCCATGCCAGATCAGAAGCCGCAGCTGGATTAACTGTGATATTGTTCTGCGAAGCGGATATTGCTCCATCAGCTACTGTTACACTCTGCTGCCCTGCTGTTTTCAGTTGGACGCCATCTGTGAATGAACGTTGTCCGCTATCGCCGTTTATAAACGTATAATCGCTCGGAAGAGCTGCCTGTAAATCAGATGAAGAAAATTGAACGCTTCCCGTATAATCCGTTTTAATATTACTGTATGCGTCATAGGCTGTTACGACGGGCGTACTCAACGCGCCTGCCGTAACCGGACCGGATATGCCACCTATCGTAAAATAGCTAAGCGCGGCCGGTCCTACTGCTACTATCCCGGATGCGGGCGTACTTGTTAAACTTGTGCCTGATCCTGTCACTGTTATGTTACCTGCAGCTGTATAAGTTAAGTCGTCGAAGGTAGCAAAGCCCGAGACTGCCGCCTGAGTCGTTGTGCCGCCTGCGAAGGAACCGCTGCTCGGCGCGACAGTGACATTATCAATATCACTCGTTCTGTTTCCATAAAGGTCAGTGATTTCTATGGTGAAGGCAGTCCAAATGTCGCCTGCTGTTACTGTAGAGCCGGGCTCACTTACCCATACGAGTTTAGTCTTGTTTGCTGGGCTAACTGTCACATCCAGGTCATACGCAGCGCTGCCTGTTGAAGTAACGGTTCCATCCGTTGCCTCTATTTCTGCTGTCTCAGCTCTGTAAAGTTTAAGATTTGTATTTCCAACTCCGGCGGCGAACGTTATTGTTGTTCCGGTGCCAAAATCAACGTCATTCGAGTCTTTGTCTGATGCTGTCGGATTTGTTGCCGGGTTTGGTGAAGCGTTTGCTCCGGAAAATGTTATTGATTTGTCGCCCGCGTAATTATTAGGTCCGAAACTAACTAAATTACCATAAGCATCATAGGTGCTAATCGTAAGCGCATTCGCTGTCCCGGCTGTCTGGGTGGTACCACCGGTTATTGTAAATGTAGCGGCAGCAGCAGGGTATATATCGGCTGTTGTCGCATCTGTAGTGGAAGCAAGGTTATAATTCGCAGCATCCGTCCCGCTTATGGATATTCCGGTTACATTTACTGTTTTCCCCGTGCCTGCACTTGCGTTAACGAAATTGGCACCACTATAACTTGTAGTAAGAGTATCCCCCGCTACGGCGTCATCCGAGAGTGTAACTGTTGCTGCTATAGTGCCGTCGGCCTCTTTATCAACTCCAGTCGCAGTGACCGTAAGCGTTCTGGCGGTTATGTCAGCTGTTGTCGTAGGCTGAGTTAAGGAGTAATTGCTTGAGTCTGTGCCGCTTACTGTAAGGCCTGATACTTGTACGGTTTTTCCGGCTGCTACGTTCTTGTCGCTAAAGGTGCCTGCTGCAGATCCTGTACCGAGAGTAACTGTGTCTCCTGCTACTACTCCGACTAGTGCGGCGCTTCCTGCATTTAATGTGGCTGTTGTATTACCGTCATAGACTTTATTGTCGGCTGTTATGCCGGTTACTGTTAAGCCTTTTGCGGTTATAACGC
>JBHIBX010000028.1:0-10052 GCA_046759285.1 Candidatus Omnitrophota bacterium | reverse complement strand
TCCGGCGCCAAGGGAAGAGATGTGTGGAAGGGCGCCCTTGCAGGAGCCGGGATAAACATCGTTGGCGGGGCGCTTCTTGATTCCATCAGCGGAGAGACGGTCCAGCACGAAACTTACGTGACCCAAATGCAGCCCCGAGACGCATATAGCACTGGATACGAGGCAGGATATTACAATGGATACAAGGCCGGTTACGCTGAGGGGCTAAGAGACGGCATCAAGGAAGGCATGTAAACCTTTGTGTTTGCAGAACCAGTCTTTAAGTTGTAAAATAAATGAGCCGGTTTTTCTAACTATATTCTTATTATGTCTAGCTGCTTACCCTAAAGACAGCGATGACGTGGATAAAAGAGAGAAGTGTAGGAGGGGGCAAAATGGATGACGCAAGAGAAAAAGCAAAACATAAGGTGAGATTGCGTTTTGGTTTAGGCTATGCAGAACCTACGGATGAGCACTTCAACAATATTTTAAAAGAAGTAAAAGATCTGCGAAGCCAGGGATTAAGTAGCGATCAAATTGATCCTAAATTAGAAGAAATTGTTCAAAGATGCTGCCCAACTTTTCAAACATCGCAGTACCCAGCTCAAGATCCGGGTGTCTTGATCCAAGCGTTAATAAGTCTTTTGGAGGAACAAGGGGTATAGGGGTACAGTTTTCGCTTTAATTTTAAAACAGGAAAGGATAAGAATGGCTAAAATATTGCTCACTGTTGTCTTTGTTTTTACCTTAACTACACTAGCTTTCGCCGATTACGATGCTGGATTGTCAGCGTATAAGCGTGGTGACTTCGCAACTGCTTCACAAGAATGGCGCCCATTAGCAGAGAAAGGCGATGCGAAAGCACAAAATGCAATTGGTGTGATGTACGCAACGGGCAAGGGATTTCCTCAAGACTACACGAAGGCGATCAAGTGGTATCGTAAGGCCGCCGAAGGAGGATATCTTGCCGCTATGCGCAACCTGGGAAGTATGTATGCCGGCGGCGAGGGCGTGGCGCAAGACTTTGGCAAAGCTGCAAAATGGTACCGCGCTGCAGCTGAGCGAGGAGATCATGCTGCCCTGCATAAAATCACTCGATTTTATGCCGAAGGCACAGGGGTCCCGCAGGACTATGTTCAAGCGTATACGTGGTCGCTTATTCTCGATTGCAGCCACCCCGAAGAGCTAGAGCAGCGTCAGGCGATTGCCGGAGAATTGACCGCTGAGCAAATTACAGCAGCCAAAAAGAACGCAGCTGAATGGAAAGCGAAAAAGTAAAAAGGAGGCAGATATGAGTTGGGGATTATTTGGACAGATAGTACTATTGATGGTCATCTTCGTAGTACTTAGGCAGGGTGTTAAGTGTATACACGACACATACTGCAAAAAATGCAAGCAATAGCCTAATGAATAGGAGGCAGGTCTAGCCTCAAAATCAGGGACAGGTCTGGGTTCAATTCCAGAACTGTCCCTATAGTTGTAGTTGACGAAATGGATGTTAGAAAATATATAAAAGAAATAAAGAAGTATTATAAAATCCAGAAGTGCAGAGAATGCGAATGTCTTCAAGGATTTCTTGTACAGCTTGAAATAGATGGGGTAGACGAGAAAACGATGAAGAAAATTAAAAAAATGATTCTTACGGAAGGAATTCACAAGTGTTTGGGCTGTGACCCGTGCCCCCCTGCAGAAATTTTCACCAAATATCTTATGGAAAAAGACAAAAAATAGAATAAGGAACAAAACATGAATGGACCAATGAAAGGAAATAACATGTTGATTCCGACTATAATAATGGGTGTTATAGCAGTTATCCTGCTTTTTGTAGGTTATTATAAGGGACAGGGAGCCCATATTGCCGGCCTTAAGATCGGCATGACTATGCTTATACAGCTTGTCCCGCTGCTTTTATTGGCGTTTATAGTTGCCGGAATGGTCCAGCAGCTTCTTCCGCATGAAGTTATATCAAAATGGATAGGCGCAAATTCGGGCATAAGAGGGATATTGATCGGAACAATAGCGGGCGGATTTGCGCCCGGAGGCCCTTATGTCAGCTTGCCCCTTGCGGCTGCACTTTTGCGTTCGGGAGCAAGCGTTGGAACCATGGTCGCGTTCCTGACCGGCTGGTCCCTGTGGGCCATAGCCAGACTTCCGATGGAAGTGGGCATCCTGGGGTGGAAACTAACGCTGATACGCCTGGCAAGCACATTTTTCTTTCCGCCGATCGCGGGTCTTTTGGCGAACCTGCTATTTGGGAGTAAATAGTAATAGAGCAAGGGGGTATAAAGATGAAGAAAAAAGCTCTTAATAAAATGAGCGCTGATGAAATAAAAGAAGCGGTTAAACAAAAATACAGCGAAGTAGCAAAAGACCCATGCGCAGTCTTTAATTTTCCCGTAGGCAAGGCCTTTGCCTTAAAAGTAGGTTATCCCAAAGAAATACTCAGTAAATTGCCTCCGTCTATGTATGAGGCCTTTACCGGCGCCAATAATCCTCAGCCTTTTGTTGAGTTAAAAGATGGAGAAACTGTCTTGGATTTAGGCTGCGGAGCAGGCCTTGACCTCTATTTCTACGCAAAAGCGGTAGGAATCAATAGCAGAGCCTACGGCTTAGATATCTCGGAAGATATGGTTAATAAGGCTAAAGATAATATGGAGAAAGCAGGAATTAATAATGTGGAAATCAAATCCGGCTATTCTGATGATCTCCCTTTTCCGGAGAATTTCTTTGATGTCGTGGCCTCGAATGGAATATATAACCTGTCGCCAAATAAAGAAAAGGTTATGCGTGAAGTCTTTAGAGTATTAAAGCCCGGCGGAAGAACGGTTTTTTGTGAAATTGTCCTGAAAGAAGCGCTGCCTGAAAATATAAGAAAAAACATCGACGACTGGTTTAAATGCATCGGTGGGGCATTGCCTGAAAGAGAATTTTTGGGTTTAATGGAGAAAGTGGGATTTAAAAAGATAGATGTTATTTCCAAAGTCAGAAATGCCAGAACAGGGCATAAGCTTGCCACCTGCGCAAATATCCGAGCTTATAAATGAGGCCATGACTTATGGAACGAAGTGAACATAAGTCATATGGCCGAATTTATCCCGTCCGACATAAATACGCCCCTAAATGGTGTTGACGATAATAGCGGACGGGATAGGGCCTTGACAACTTGAGAAAAATATGATATAGTTTAATTGTAATGAAACTATCGAACTATTCAAAAATATTCAAGGCACTTTCAAATGAGCAAAGACTTAAGATCTTTCTCATGATATATAACGAGTGCTGTAAGCCAAAAATGGAAAAGGGCGGTTCAGGACCCCAACTAAAAGAATGCACGTGCGGTCCGGCTTCCGGAACCCTTGAAAAGGCTTTTACGAAAGTGTGCGGTTGTATGGAGCTTTCTCGCTCTACGATTTCGCATCATTTCAAAGAATTGCAAAACGCGGGGCTTATTATTTGTGAACGGGAAGGAAGAACTTTTCGCTGCAGGGTGAATAAAGACGCTATTAAAGCTATACAGGAATTGCTGAAATAGATTTTTTTTGCCCATTATGTTCGAGAGTTATCGAACAATAAAACCATAAAAGGAGGTGAGAACAATGAAGAACTGTTGCGGAGTCATCATTGGAAGCTTTTGCGATCAACTTGAATGCAACATCAAGGAGACTGATAAGGGCATTCAGATTGATATAAAGCCGAAGGATCCTAAAAAAACAGAATCCTTGAAGGCTTTAGCAAAAGGCTGCCGTGATTTTTGCGAGTGCTGCTGACATGTGTTATACTAAAGGGAATAGGTGCACATATTCCCTTTAGTATAACCTAAAAAACGGGAGCAGCCTAACAACCAAAGAAAAACATCATGGCCTTTCCGCAGCATAATATTCCCATATCACCTCAAAACCTCATGAAACTAAAAGACTTACAAAAATATTTGACAAAAGGGGACTAAAATGGTACCATATAATTGTGATGAGATTAATACTAAAGAACACAGATTATGCTATGCGGGCACTTTGCTTTATGGCGAAGGATAAGGAAAAAATATATTCTGTGGCTGAATTGTCACAAGAATTGGAAATTCCAAGTCCTTTTTTAAAGAAGATATTACAGAAACTTGATGAAAAAAAGATCATTACTTCTCATAGGGGAAGAAGTGGTGGTTTTAAAATGGCTTTACCCCCGAACAGGATATTTCTGGTAGATTTGATAAAAATATTTCAGGGTCCCATTAACTTGAACAAGTGCTTCATCAAGCAGAAAATCTGCCCTGATATTAGAACATGCGCTTTGAGAAGTATAGTAGCAAAGATAGAAGACAATGTTAAACAGGAACTGGAGTCTGTAACAATTGAATCTTTATTAAAACAGGAAGGTATCTGACATGGAAAAATTTCTCAATAAAGGCATAAAAGATATCATAGAGCAATATCCTGAAGTAGAAAAAATACTTGAGGAATATAACATAGGCTGTGCTCCTTGTAGTGTAGGGTCTTGCGTATTAAAGGATATTGTTGAAATACATAATTTATCCACCAAAGAAGAAAAAGAACTTCTTACAAGAATAGCAAAGGTTGTTTACCCCGGTAAAGAAGTAAAAATCCCCACGATTAAAAGGAAAGAAGCCCCGAAAAAAGGAGAATTGAAATATTCTCCGCCTATAAAAAAACTGGTTGAGGAACATGAATTGATAAAAAGATGGGTAGCCCTGATCCCCAGGGTTCTCGAGAACATGGAATTAGAATCAGAAGAGGGCAAAATGATCACAAAAGAGGGAGTTGCATTTATAAGAAATTATGCCGATAAATTTCATCATGCCAAAGAAGAAGATATACTTTTTAAGTATTTTGATGAAAATTTGGATATCCTCAAGGTAATCCATGAAGACCATGAGTCCGCACGGGCACACGTGAGGGCGATTTTAGAAGCAGTGGAAAAACAAGATAAGAACTCCGTTAAAAAACATCTAAACGCCTATAAAGACTTGCTTGAAGAACACATAAAAAAAGAAAATGAAATATTATATCCATGGATGGATAGAAATCTTTCTGTTACACAGGTCGGAGAGCTATTCTCTAAATTTAACGAAAGGGATGAAGAATTTGGCGATACTCCCATAAGGTATGAGGAGTTTATATGTAAACTTGAAGAAAGATTTAAAACAGAGGAGGTAAAAAAATGATGGCTTTTGAAGGTTGTCCAGGTGCAAAAAGTTTTGATTTCAGGGAAAAGGATGAAGGAGAAGACACTTCTGGCGTGAAAGTCCGCTCCCAGTTAAGACAGTGGCCGATCCAACTGCATCTAGTCAGTCCCACTGCACCATATTATCAGGGGACAGATGTATTATTAGTTGCTGATTGCGTCGCTTATGCTTTGGGAAATTTCCATGGTGAATATTTAAAAGGGAAATCCCTTGCCATTGCATGCCCTAAACTGGATGAAGGCCAGGATATTTACGTACAAAAAATCAAGGCCTGGTTTGAAGACGCGAAAATCAATTCTCTTACTGTAATGATTATGCAGGTCCCTTGCTGTATGGGACTACTGAACTTGGCCAAGCAGGCATTAGAGGGATCGAAGAGGAAAGTGCCTCTAAAGTCTATTGTGGTAAGCCTGCAGGGTGAGATATTGCAGGAAGAATGGGTGTAAGGTGGCTTGATTGTAAGGAGAAGTGATGTTAAAGATAAAACGTGTGTATGAGAAGCCTGAGAAAAGCGATGGATTAAGGATTCTAGTCGACCGACTTTGGCCGAGAGGCGTAGGGAAAAAAGAGGCCAAAATTGACCACTGGATGAAGGAAATTGCTCCAAGCAGTAATCTGCGTAAGTGGTTTGCTCATAAAGACGAGCGGTGGCCGGAATTCAAACGGCGCTACTTTAAGGAGTTGAAAGACAAAAATGAACCCTTAAAACAATTGAAAGATTCAGGCAAAAACAAGAATGTTACCTTATTATACGGAGCCAAAGATACAGAAAGAAATAATGCTAAAGTTCTTTTGGAATTTATTAGTAAACAAAGGAGGTGAGTTATGACTAAATTAGACGTTATCACAGAGTTCAGAAATGATCACAGAAAGGTGAGAGACTCTTTGCTTGAGCTGATAGATGTCCTTAAAGCAAAAGATGTCGCTAAGGCCAAGGAGATTTTAGGTAATCTCAATACAATGGTAGGGCCTCATTTCAGGTTTGAAGAGGAACATCTCTATCTGACGCTTAAAGTTTTTCTGGGAGAATATGTTGACCAGTTAATCTCTGAGCATGATGGGATTATCGATACAGCCCGCGCTTGCGCTGATCTGTTGGAAAAGGACAGTATAAGCGACGAAGAGGGAGAACAGGCAGCAGAGGCTGCCAGGAAACTCCTGATCCACGTTTCAAACTGCGACGGTCTGGCGATTCTCGCGGAGAGGCTCAGCCCTCAGGAACTTGATGAATTGGGTGAGGACCTTGCTACTGCCAGAGATAAAAATGTTTCTTTGTTAGACTGGGCAGAAAAGATAAGAAAAAAGTAAAATGCCGGAGGACTGAGAATGAATTCAGAGAAGAGAGGGCTAGGAATAGTGTTTCACAGCGGCTCTTATGACCGCCTCTATCATGGTATTTCTATTGCCTTAGCAGCTTTAGCATTGGGTAGAGAGGTACGGCTTTTCTTTACCTATTGGGCACTAGAATATATTAAAAAAGGGGGATCCTCTTTTTTTGTGCTGGATAAAGAGGGTGAAACCCACAGAGAGGTTTTGGAGAGAAACATTAATAAAGGACATATGCAGAAGATCCCTGAACTTCTTGCTGAGGCCAAGAAAATGGGGGCAAAATTTTATGCCTGCACAAATTCCATGGGACTCCTGAATATTGTCCGGGACGAGCTAGTAGATGAGGTTGATAAAAGTATGGGTATAACCACATTTTTAACCGAGACTACTGGTGATCAAATACTGTTTATTTGATTAGATCGATGAAGAAAATAGAGCTTAATGGTAAGATAATTGAAGTAGCATCAACAATAGATGCATTAGGTTTATTTTGCCCAATGCCAATTGTTAAACTTAAGGTAGGGCTGGAAGGAGTTGATAGAGGTGCGGTGGTTGAACTTTTGGCCGATGATCCTGGAGTATTGGAAGACGTACCTGCATGGTGCAAAGAAACAAATAACAAATTTTTATCTATTAAGGAGAATAAAGAGGGCATATTCGTTGCTTACGTAGAAAAACAACAAGAGGAGTAAGCTATGGGCGAAGGCCATCAATTTAGTCTATACAGTAAGAAAGTTATCGAACATTTTACAAATCCCCGCAATTTTGGAGAGATAGAAGACGCGGACGGAGTTGGAGAGGTAGGCAATCCTGTCTGCGGAGACGTGATGAAACTGTACATCAAGGTGAAAGACGGTAAAATAGAAGATGTAAAATTTCAAACTTTCGGTTGTTGTGCGGCCATAGCCACAAGTAGTATGATCACGGAGCTGATTAAAGGAAAACCTTTAAGTAAGCTGAAAGAAATAACCAATAAAGCGGTCGCGGAAGCTTTGGGAGGGCTGCCAAAAACAAAACTTCACTGTTCGGTTTTAGCAGAAGACGCCCTTGAAGCCGCGTTAGAAGATTATCATAAAAAGAATAAGGAACAAAAAAATGAGACGGATTAATTTTGACCATTTAGCCTGCGCGCCTATTTTGCCTGAAGTAAAGAAGGCCATGATGCCATTTTTGGCTGACGAAATTGGCAATCCCTTGAGCAGGCATTTTTTGGGGGAAAGCCCCAAAAACGCGATTGAAGAGGCCAGAACAAATATATCCGAGCTTATCGGCGTAACCCCGGAGGAAATCATTTTTACCAGTTGCGGGAGCGAGTCTAATAACCTGGCCATAAAAGGTATTGCTTATGCTTCTTTGAAAAAAGGTAAACACATAATTTCCAGCCCGATTGAGCATCATTCCGTCATCCACCCTCTAAAGAGATTGGAAAAAGAAGGCTTTGAAATCAGCTGGCTCAAGACAGATGAAAAAGGAAATGTCTCTCCTGAGGAAGCGGAGTCCTTAATAAGAAAAGATACAATATTAATTACTGTTACCTCCGCCTCCAATGAGATCGGAACCCTGGAGCCCATTAAGGAAATAGGGCAAATTGCCAGGAAAAAAGGAGTGATTTTCCATAGTGACGCGGTCGCGGCGGCAGGCTTTATCCCGCTGAATGCACGTGAATTAAATGTTGACCTCCTAAGCATGGCAGGAAATGTTTTTTACGGCCCCTTAGGAACGGGAGCGTTATATATAAGAAAAGGCGTAAAAGTTTTTCCTCTTATCGAAGGTGGAATCCAAGAAGATGGCTTGCGAGCAGGGACACATAACCTTGCCGGCATAGTGGGGATGGGAACCGCGGCAAAGATTGCCAGAGAAAAATTATCCGAACGCGTGGAACATCTTGTTAATTTGCGAGAAAAATTGATAGAAGGGACTCTTAAGAAAATCCCCGATTGCTTTTTGACCGGGGAAAGAACCAACCGCTTGCCCGGACATGCCAGCTTTTGCATTAAATTCATAGAAGGCGAGTCTATATTATTGCATCTCAATCTTAAAGGCATAGCCGGAACCAGCGGATCCACCTGCTCATCCGAAGCCCTTAAAGTTTCTCACGTCCTTGAAGCTGTAGGGGTCGACCCAATATGGGCGCAGGGTTCAGTGGTTTTAACCCTGGGGATAGATAATACTTCGGAAGAAGTGGACATTTTTTTGGAAGAACTATCCCAGGTGGTTGAGCGATTAAGAAAAATGTCCCCTCTATATGGGGCAAAAGATATCGACAAGTTCAGGTATAAAAAGTAAAATATCAAAAAAACAGAAGCCAGCCGCATCAGCTCATACCTAAAGATTCAAAAGCTTATCGTTTTTCTCGTACAGGCCGGGTAGTTATAGTTTGCAGAACCGGTTTTGTTTTAGTAGAATATGGAGACAGCTCCGGAACATAAAGAAAAGGTGATTTTGTGAAATATATTTTATCAATCGATCAGGGCACGACAGGGAACCGCGCGGTTCTGTACGACAAAAACGGTAATATAGCGGCAAGCTTTTACAAGGAGTTCAGGCAGTATTTCCCGAAACTCGGATGGGTCGAACACGACCCCGAGGAAATATGGGAAAGTGTGAACGTCTCCATTCGGAAAGTCCTCAAAAAAGTTCCAAAAAGATCGATCGCGGCAATAGGTATTACCAATCAGCGCGAAACAACCGTGATCTGGGATAAGGATACGGGCAAACCCGTCTCGAACGCGATCGTGTGGCAGTGCAGAAGAACTTCCGACCGCTGCGACCAGCTAAAAAGAAAAGGCGAAGCCGCTCTTTTCAGGAAAAGGACAGGGCTTCCGATCGATGCATATTTTTCAGCGACCAAAATAGAGTGGATATTAAAAAATATCTCGGGCGCCTTATCAAAGGCAAAAAAAGGTAAACTTCGGTTCGGCACTACCGATACATGGGTCTTGTGGAAATTGACGGGCGGCCAGGTCCATGCAACCGACTATACGAATGCGTCGCGCACAATGCTTTTTAATATAGAAAAGCTGAAATGGGATGATGGCATCCTAAAAAAATTCGGGATACCTAAACAAATTCTCCCGGAAGTCAAAAAGTCATCAGGTATTTTCGGTAAGACCGTAAAAGCCGGAAATCTGCCTGCGGGCATCCCGATATCCGGGATAGCGGGCGACCAGCAGGCGGCGCTTTTCGGGCAGGCATGCTTTGAACCGGGCACCATAAAAAACACCTACGGTACGGGGTGTTTTGTTTTACTGAACACCGGAAAAAAACGCCCTTTTTCAAAACACGGGCTTATCGTTACCTTAGGTTGCGGCGCTACAGGTGAACCGGTATATGTCCTTGAAGGAGCAATATTCGTCGCGGGGTCAGCGATCCAGTGGCTGCGGGACGGACTAAAACTTATGACCTCCGCTTCTGAATCCGAGAGAATGGCAAAGTCGGTAAAGGATAATGCGGGCGTCTATTTCGTGCCGGCTCTTGTCGGACTGGGCGCGCCTTACTGGAACCCGCACGCTCGCGGCAGTATTTACGGGATTACCAGAGGAACGAA
>JBHIBX010000027.1:0-10064 GCA_046759285.1 Candidatus Omnitrophota bacterium | reverse complement strand
GATAACACTTCAAAGAGGACTCACGAAGTCGCCGGCGCTCTTGTCGAAAACGGCATAAATCCCAAAATTATGCACAGCAGAATATTTGAAGACAAATCGCTTTCCCAGATAAGATTGATGGGCAGAGTGCTGACCACGCTCAGTCTTGAGAAAGATATCGGACTTGCCCACATGTGTTTGACACGCAAGATGTTCGAGGAAGAAGGAGTCAGGAGCGTAGCGACTGAGGAGTTTATAAATTTCCCGCGGTCTATCAAGGGCGTGAAAGTAGCCTTGTTTTTCAAGGAAAGAGTAAGCGCGCCCGGGATGATCGATGTGAGCTTCCGGTCATCCCAGGAAGTTGACGTTGATTTGATCGCTTCCCGCTTCGGAGGGGGAGGGCATAAAAGGGCCGCCGGATGTGTCGTGAAGGGAAGCCTCGAAGAAGCAAGGGACAAGGTTCTTGAAGAGGCAAGAAAGGCATTGAGAGGTTAAAGGTGAAGAGCGACCCTTTTGGCATATTAGTCGTCGATAAAGAAAAAAATATGACCAGCCACGATGTTGTCGATCTGGTTCGCAGAAAATTCAAGATCAAAAAAGTCGGGCATGCCGGGACGCTTGATCCTAACGCGACCGGCGTGTTGGTTCTTCTGGTCGGAAACGCGACAAAACTTTCCGATAAATTTTTGAACCAGGACAAAGAATATGTAGCGACGATGAAACTCGGGGAGAGGACCGATACCGGGGATAGCGACGGGAAAATAATCGGAACGTTTGACGTGCGTGTTTCCCAGAAGAAAGCAAAAGATGTAATGGCGGAATTTGTAGGCGAGATCGATCAGGTCCCTCCGATGGTTTCGGCAAAGCGGGTAAACGGCAAGCGGCTGTATAAAATTGCCCGGAAAGGCCTGGAAGTTGAGAGAAGGCCCAGAAAAGTGGTTATAAAAGAACTGGTACCGCTTGATATAAAACTTCCCCTTGTCACATTTCGTGTTGCTTGCAGCAAAGGAACATATATTCGGCAGCTGGCTGATGATATCGGAGGAAAACTCGGATGCGGGGCGCACCTGACAGAACTTAAGCGCACAAGGTCCGGACCCTTCTCCCTTGAGCAGGCTGTGCCGCTTTCAACACTTTCTGGCATGAACTGGGACGCATTGGATGAAAATATTATCCGGATACAGAAATAGAACAGAACTCAAAGACCCCATTGCCGCGATAGGCATATTCGACGGTGTCCATATCGGGCACAAGCGCCTTATCAAGAGGATCCTGAATTCGCCCGGCCGTGGCAGGGACAAAACGATCGTAACCTTTGACCCTCACCCCCAAACCGTTTTAAGGCCAGGAAAGACTCCCCCCAGGATCATGTCCCTGGAACACCGCTTAGCCATATTTGAGAAGATGGGACTGGATGCCGCTGTCGTGATCCATTTCACGGATTTTATTGCGGCCATGTCCCCGGATGAATTTATACAGAAGGTGATCCTCAGCGGTATAGGGGCCCGGACGGTTTATGTCGGCGGCAATTTTCATTTCGGCAGAGGCAGAACAGGAAACATTGAATCATTTAAAAAAATAGGCAAAAAATACGGGCTGGAAGTCCATACAATCCCGCCGGTAAGAAAAAACGGAAGAATAGTAAGCAGCACGTGGCTGAGAAGGCTTATAACGAAAGGAAATCTTGAAAAAGCCGAAAAACTTTTAAGACGTCCCGTGTCTGTCCTGGGAACGGTTGTAAGGGGGGATGAGCGCGGCAGAGTCTTAGGAATACCTACAGCGAATATTGACCCGCATCAGGAAGTTATTCCCCCACCGGGCGTTTATGCCGTAAAAGTTGATACGGACGGAAAAATACATGACGGGCTTCTGAATATCGGCTTCAGACCGACCTTTTATGGCAGAAGGCCGTTAAGAAGGAAGGAACCCCATATAGAAGTGCATGTATTTGACCTCGACAGGGACCTGTATGGAAGTTCAATGGAGATATTTTTCATCAAAAAACTGCGAAAAGAAAGAAAATTTGCAAGCAAAGAGAAGCTCATAGAGCAGATAAAGGAAGACGCAAAGCTCGCCAGGGGATTCCTTAGCAGCAAAAGGATCCTCTACAAAATAAGAAAATACAAACCCGCCTGAGCAAACCTATTTACAAATTATTACTTATGTGCTAATATACAATAGCAAATTATAGATTGATTGTTATAAGTCTATAAGTTCGCTTGAGAAAAGACGATATAAGGAGGTAAACCGTGTCTCTTGTAAAGGAGAAAAAACAGGAGGTTATAGGTAAATTCAAAAAACATGATGCCGATACGGGTTCCCCTGAAGTCCAGATAGCTTTGCTGACCGAGCGCATTGGGCAGCTTACAGAACACTTCAAGAAGCATAAGAAGGACCATCATTCCAGAAGAGGTCTGTTAAAGCTGGTCAATTCGCGAAGAAAGCTTCTCGCTTATCTGAAATCGACTGACAGGGAACGGTATCGCCAGGTCATTGAAAATCTCGGCCTGCGAAAGTAACGAAGAAAGGGAATTCATGGAAAAAGTAAGCACTAAAATCGGCCGGGAAGAACTAACTATAGAAACCGGAAAACTCGCCAAACAGGCGGATGGTTCCGTGACAGTTCAATACGGCGGGACCGTGGTCCTCGTGACCTGCGTCTGTTCTCGAAAACCCAGAGAATCGATGGGTTTTTTTCCACTCACCGTAGAATACCAGGAGAAGACCTTTGCCGCCGGGAAGATCCCCGGGGGCTTCTTTAAAAGAGAAGGACGTCCTTCGGAAAAAGCGATATTGACCTGCAGGATGATCGATCGTCCTATCAGACCTCTGTTCCCCTCGGGCATGGCGAACGAAGTCCAGGTCGTTGCCACCGTCCTTTCTTCCGACGGGAAAAATGATTCCGATATGCTGGCTCTTGTCGGCGCGTCGGCTGCGCTTTCCATATCCGACATTCCATTTAACGGGCCGATAGGCGCACTGCGCGTCGGTCTTGTAGGCGGTGAATTTATTTTGAACCCGGCTTTTAAAGAAATGAACGAAAGCGAGCTTGACCTTGTCGTTGTCGCGAACGAGGGAAGCGTGATAATGCTGGAAGCCGGGTCAGACAAGATCAGCGAAGAAAAAATGCTGGAGGCTATAAAGTTCGGCCATGAGAGCCTTAAACCACTTATCGAGATCCAGAAAGAGCTTTCCAAAAAAATCGGTAAAAAGAAAAGAGAAGATATAACAATAGCCGAAGTCAACGAAGAATTATACGAAAAATTTAAGAAGAAAACACCGGATGAACTGAAGGTCATACTCCAGCTACCCTCCAAGCAGCAGCGCACGGAAGGCCTAGATCTCTTGGAAAAAAAGCTGGTCGAAGACGAAGGCGGCGCCGGAGACGAGGAAATGGAAATGAACGTCAGATTGGCGCTGGCCAAGGTAGAAAAAGAAGTCGTAAGAGATTATGTCCTGAAAAACAAGAAACGGGTAGACGGAAGGGAGTTCGACCAGATAAGAGATCTTTATTCCGACGTAAATATCTTGCCCGGCACTCACGGCTCAGGACTGTTTACCCGCGGGGAAACCCAGGCGCTCGCTGTCACGACCCTGGGGACGAGTTCCGACGAACAGATCATCGACGCTCTTGAAGGTGAATTCATGAAGACCTTCATGCTGCATTATAACTTCCCGCCTTTTAGTGTTGGGGAAATGCGTCCGATGAGAGGTCCCGGCAGAAGAGAGATCGGGCACGGGGCGCTTGCCGAGAAGGCCCTGAAACCGGTCGTTCCCTCAAAGGAAGAGTTCCCTTACACGGTAAGGATCGTCTCGGAGATCCTTGAATCCAATGGTTCCAGTTCTATGGCGACGGTATGCGCAAGTTCTCTTTCCTTGATGGCCACAGGCGTGCCTGTATCGAACGCAGTTTCCGGCATAGCCATGGGGCTTATCAAAGAGGGAGATGATTATGCGATCCTTACAGATATTGCCGGGGCGGAAGACCACTTTGGGGACATGGATTTTAAAGCAGCCGGGACAAAGGACGGCGTCACCGCGGTGCAGATGGACCTGAAGATCGAAGGCATAAGCTACGATATACTTAAAGAAGCTTTCGAAAAAGCGAAAAAAGCGCGGCTTGAGATCCTGGACCACATGAGCAAGACGATAGCCGAGCCGCAGAAGGAGATATCCCCGAACGCGCCGAGGATCGTCACGATCAAGGTCAAAGTCGACAAGATAAGAGATGTCATAGGGCCCGGAGGCAAGGTGATACGCAAGATAATCGCGGATACCGGCGCTGATATAAACATTGAGGATGACGGGACATGCCAGGTGGCATCCGCAGACAAAGAATCCCTGGATAAGGCCGTTGGTATGATCGAGGACATCATCCAGGAACCGGAAGTCGGCAAAGTATATGAGGGCAAGATAACAAAGATCATGGCCTTCGGTGCTTTCTGTGAGTTTATACCCGGCCAGGAAGGCCTCATACACGTTTCCGAACTCTCGGATAAATACGTAAAAGAGGTCGCGGATGTCGTCAAGGAAGGACAGATCGTTAAGGTCAAACTCATAGGCATTGACGAACAAAACCGCGTTAAGCTCAGTATCAAACAAGTTGAAGAAGATAAGAGTTAATATAAAACGCAAGGAAAGCGCGAAAGACCTGCCGATTCCATCTTACGCTACAAGCGGTTCAAGCGCCGTAGATCTTTATGCTGACGTCAGCGAAGACGTTATTCTGTCTCCCGGAGACATAAAACTCATTTCATGCGGAATATACATAGCATTACCGGAAGGGTATGAAGCCCAGATAAGGCCCAGGAGCGGCCTTGCGCTGAAACACGGCATTAGTCTCGTCAATACTCCCGGGACGATCGACAGCGATTACCGGGGCTTGATAAATCTTATTACCATAAATCTGGGAAAAGAAGATTTTGAGATCAAGAGGGGCTTTAAGATCGCCCAGATGGTCGTAAAGGAAGTCACACGGGCGGAGTTCATGGAAGTGGAAGAGCTTGACGAGACCGCCCGCGCGCACGGCGGTTTTGGACACACCGGCATATGACTATAACAGAAGCGTTAATAGCTGGCGTTGTGCAAGGGCTTACGGAGTTTTTGCCGGTTTCCAGCTCAGGACATCTTGTCCTGGTTCATAGATTTTTTGGTTTATCGGAAGCAAGTATTTTCTTTGACATATGTCTCCACGTTGGGACACTGGCGGCCGTTGTCCTTTATTTCAGGAAGGATATTCTTTCCCTGGTACGGGAGAGAAGGGCCGATTGGCTTCTTTACATTGCTATCGGGACTGTTCCGGCGGTGATCGCCGCGCTGTTTTTCGAAAAGCACATATCGCTTGTGTTCCTGAGCCCGAGAAAAGTGGCGCCCATGTTCATAGTGACGGCGCTGGTGCTTTTTGCGGGTCAGATAAGCCAGCTTAAAAAAGCGCAAGATGCGAAAGGTCCGACGGTGCTAAGGTCCATAATCGTGGGTATAAGCCAGGCGTTTGCTCTTCTTCCCGGTATATCGAGAAGCGGCATGACGGTCTCAACCGGGCGTTTGGGCGGGATGAACGCGGAGAATGCTTTCAGGTTTTCTTTTTTGTTATCTATCCCGGCGATCCTGGGAGCGCTCGCATACAAAGCCCTTAAGATAGATCTTGGCAGTGTCGTGTTGAGCAATATCGGCGGTTATGTGTCGGGGATGATGATCGCCTTTATCGTGGGTCTTGCGAGCCTGGCGCTTTTATGGCGGGTCATTAAAACGCGGCGTTTGTTTATTTTCGGAATATATTGTTTGCTTTTGGGGATATCCGGATTACTTTTTTGGGAGTGATAGGTATTTATGGATGAAACAAGAAAAAACGAGATAAAAGCTGTAATATTGTTTGCTGCCAGTCTTTTCCTGTTCTTAAGTATTTTTACTTTCACCGACCAGGACCTTTCCTTTTACACAAGCGACCCGAATGTTGCTACGCAGAATGTCACGGGAATCGTGGGTTCGTACATTGGCGGCTTTTTGCTTTTTCTTGTAGGCAAGGCTTCCTACGTCATTCCTTTACTCATATTGATCTGGGGCATATCAAGACTTCTTCAGCTTGAGCCGAGGAAAACAGTTTTCAAGGTTTTCGGGACGATATTCCTCGTTACAGCTGTAAGCGCAAGTTTGAGCATGCTGGTTGATTTTGGCAGGACGACGTCTTTCTCACAAGGAGGACTTATCGGGACGCTTGTTTCCGATTTTCTCCTTAAGTATCTTGGAAAGGCCGGCGCTACGGTTTTTATAATCGCGATGATAGCGCTGTCCATGCTTGTAGCCACTGAATTTCTGATATTGCCTGTGGCAATAGCGATTTATAAATTCATCGCCAATATGCTTAACGGCATAAGAAATAAGTTAGCCGCTAGAGCAGAGACTTTTGCCTCAAAGAGGGAGGCGAGGGAAAACAGGGTCAAAGCTGCCAAGAGAGAAATGGCCAGAAAGCTCGACACGATGAAAAGGCAGGTTGAAGAGGTCAAGAAGACGTCTTTAGCCAGAAAACCTGCGGGAGAAGTTAAGTCAAAGCCCAGACCGGCTGAACCGAAAATAGTCGCTTCGAAGGAACCCGTCAAAGCGGACGCAAAACCCGCCAGGGTCGCGGCTGTTTCCGATACTTCAACAGGACAGAAGCTCGAATACAAATTGCCTAACCTGGATCTTTTGAAAAAATCCTCCAAAACAGGAGAAAAAGAAAGGACGGAAGACCTTAAGGCGAAGGCAGCATTGCTGGAATCAACGCTTGCCGAGTTCGGCGTAGAAGCAAAAGTCGTAAAGATAAACAGGGGACCCGTCATAACGATGTTCGAGTTGGAGCCTGCCATCGGCACCAAGGTGACAAGGATCACCTCTCTCGGTGACAACCTCTCGCTCGCCATGAAGTCGGCTAACATAAGAATCGTCGCTCCTCTTCCCGGCAAGGGAACTATCGGGATCGAAGTGCCTAACGACAAGAGCGAACTGGTCCTGCTCAGGGATATACTTGAGACGGAAGAGTACAATGAAGAAGACTCCACCTTAAAACTGGCCCTGGGGAAGGATCTTGAAGGAACTCCCATAGTAACGGATCTTTCAAAAATGCCGCATCTATTGATAGCGGGGGCTACCGGTTCCGGTAAGACTGTCTGTTTGAACGGTATTATTTCGAGCCTCTTGTTTAACGCGACACCGGACGAATTAAAGTTCCTTATGGTTGATCCGAAACGCGTTGAGCTTATGATGTTCGAGTCAATCCCGCACCTGCTTTCCCCGATCGTCACAAATCCAAAAAAGGTCGCGGCTGCTCTTGGCTGGGTAGTCAAGGAGATGGAAAGACGTTATGAGATATTCGCGGAGAAAGGTGTTAGGAACATCCTCAGATACAAAGAAGTAGCCGATGAAGACTGGGAGAACTTGCCTTTTATCATAGTGATAGTGGATGAGCTTGCTGACCTTATGGTCATAGCCCAGCAAGAGGTAGAAGGGGCCATAATGCGTATTGCCCAGCTTTCAAGAGCAGCAGGGATTCACATGATACTTGCCACACAGAGGCCTTCGGTGAACGTTGTAACAGGCGTTATAAAAGCGAACTTCCCGGCCAGAATATCGTTCAAAGTGGCTTCCAAAGTGGATTCAAGGACCGTTCTCGATGCGAATGGGGCTGAGAAGCTGCTGGGAAGGGGCGATATGCTGTTTTTAGAGCCCGGCCAAACGGACCTTATCCGCGGTCAATGCAGTTTAGTGGAAGACGGTGAGATAAAGAATGTGGTCAAAGTTATAAAGCAACAGGCAAGACCGCAGTATATAAAGGAAGTCGCAGAAACGCAGGAAAGAAAAAAAGCCGGCGTTGAACAGGAAAAGGATGAACTTTACCGGGAAGCTGTGCAAATGGTCATCCAGACGAAGCAGGCCTCGGTTTCGATGATCCAGCGCAGGTTGCGCGTCGGGTATACGAGAGCGGCCAGGATGATAGATATCATGGAAGAAGAGGGCATTGTTGGCCCGTATAATGGGGCAAAGCCCAGGGAGATCCTGGTGGATAGCGCCGAAGAATTAGAACCTGAGGAACTAGAATCCAGAGAGGAATAAAGATGGTAAATTCTGAAGCAAAAGAACTGGGAAATATTTTCAGGGAAGCCCGCGAAAAGTTAGGCTTAAGCGTGGAAGAAACAAACAGGCGTTCGCGCATTCACATAGATGTGATCAACGATATAGAAAACGGAGTATTTACCAGGCTCAACAAGTTGTACGTTAAAAGTTTTTTAAGAAAATACGCGGAGTTTCTCAAGCTGGATGAGGAAGACATTTTGAAGAAATACGAAGCGATTCCCGCCCAGCCCTCGGATATAGAATTTACCCCGGAAATTGTAAAAAAGGAAAAGGCAACTAAAAAATTTCCTGCCGTTGGTGAAAAAACTGTCCAAGCCGTATTGATCGGCATTCTTTCGCTGGTTTTTGTCTTTCTGGTTATTGTGCTTATCGGGAGAGTGAGAGCGAAAATCACCTCTGCTAAACAGCCGGCCGGCACCGTAGTAGCCGCACGGGAGGTAAAAACAAAAGCGCCCGTAGAAAAATCAAAGCCCGCCCCAAGACAGAGAAAAGAAGCCAGGACAAAAAGAGCTTCGTCCGTGAAACTCACCCTGGAAGCGCGCGGCGAAGCGTGGGTAAAGGTAATGGAAGGAAAAGAAACGCTTTTTGTCGGCGTCCTCAGGAAGGGCAGCAAAAAGAGCTGGAAATCAGACAGACCCATCACAGTATGGACGGGTAGGGCAGAGATGCTGGATTTTATAGTGAATAACCAGAGGATCGGCAGGATCGCCGACGGGGTTGTAAAGAACATAAAGGTTTCAAACGCGGGGATCACAATAGATGACAATTGGGTCACCCGCTTCTAGCGCAAATTCCAAATCCCCCTTCGACTTCGCTCAGGGCGGGGCAAATTCCAAATCACAAACAAATTCCAAATGAAAAAAATATATCTTTTAAGCCTTGGTTGCCCGCGCAACCTGATCGACAGCGAAGTTTTGCAAGGCCTTCTCGATGAAAAAGGTTTCGCCCTTTCAGACAGGCCCGAAGGCGCAGATATAGCCATTGTAAATACCTGCGGCTTTATCGAGGATGCGAAAAAGGAATCCGTTGACTTTATTTTACGCCTGGCCGAGCTCAAAAAGGAGAGGAAGGTAGGTAAGCTTATCGTGGCTGGCTGCCTCTCGCAGAGGTACCCGTCGGAACTGATGGAAGAGATAAAAGAAGTCGACGGCGTATTCGGAAGTGCCGATTTTGTCAAGATCCCGGACATGATATCTACCATCCTTGCGGGCGAAAGGATCAGGCAAGTTTCCCCTAAGCCGGATTTTCTTTATGACGATAGCTATGGGAGGAAGCCCCTTACGCCTTCACATTACGCTTATGTAAAGATCCAGGAAGGCTGTTCGAATAAATGTTCTTATTGTGTTATTCCTGACTTAAAGGGCCCGAGGCGCAGCCGGACTGTAGAATCTGTCCTGAGGGAAGTGAATGAACTTAAAGATAAGTGCGGCACCAGGGAAATCATCCTTATAGGCCAGGATACCACTTCTTTTGGTATTGATAGATCCGGCAAGCCGGAACTTGCCGAACTCCTAAAAAGAGTAAGCTCTGTCATGAAAGACGGCTGGGTAAGATTGCTTTATACCCATCCCGTTCACTTTACCGACGAGCTTATAGACGTGATCGCCGAGTCAGATAATATTTGTAAGTATATCGATTTGCCTATACAGCACGCGAGTGATAAGATATTACAGAGAATGAACCGCAGGACGACAAAAGGCGGGATCCTGGACCTCATTGGTAAGATACGCGCGCGTATCAGGGACGCAACGCTTAGGACGTCTGTGATCGTGGGGTTCCCGGGGGAGACTGACGACGACTTCAGGGAACTCATGAAATTTCTGGAGGATGTCAGGTTCGAAAGGCTGGGCGCTTTTATTTATTCGCCCGAGGAAGGCACCTCGGCAATCGAGTTTGACGGACAAGTTCCCGAGGAGGTAAAAAAATCCCGACTCGATGAGATAATGAAACTCCAGCAGGGGATATCCCGCGAGAAC
>JBHIBX010000026.1:0-10081 GCA_046759285.1 Candidatus Omnitrophota bacterium | reverse complement strand
GAAAAGGATGAGATTACTGGCAATGCCTACCCAGGCGCCTTTCGCGCCTACCTTATAAGAGCGTTCGTGGTTATGTCCCATCAGCGTCTTTGGACGACTCTTCTTCCGGGCCAGTCAAGCAATAAGGGGCTGGCAATAAATATGGACGAATACGTACCGACAAGGACTCCGACCAAGAGCACGAATGCAAAATTGTTGATCACCTTACCGCCGAAGATAAATAAAGCCAGGACGACAAGAAGGGTGGTCAAAGAAGTCAAAACCGTTCTCGAGAGCGTCTGGTTGATGCTCGTGTTGATGATCTCTTCCTGGCCGGCCTTACGCATGAATTTCCTGTCTTCCCTTATCCTGTCAAAGAGAACTATCGTGTCGTTTATTGAGTAACCTACAACCGTAAGGAGCGCCGCTATTACCGGCAGGGATATCTCCCGGCCCGTTAAAGCTATCATGCCCAGGCTGACAAGGATGTCGTGAGCGAGCGCGATGATAGCGGTTATGGCGAATCTGAATTCAAACCTGAACGAAATGTAAAGGCATATTCCCACCATGGCGAATATTAGCGCCTTGACGGCCGACCTTCTGAGGTCCTCCCCTACGGCGGGACCTACTGTCTCTACTCTCATGACCTCAAATGATCCTTTGCCGAATTTGTTCTCAAGCCCCGTGATTATTTCGTCCGTCTTCTCGCCGAAAGACCTTACGATGACCTCTCTGCCTTCTCCGAACTGCTGGATGGAGGATTCGCCCATACCGAGCTCGACAAGAACTCCTCGCACATCTTCGACCGGGACGATTTCTTCAAACCTGAACTGCTGAAGCGTCCCGCCGGTAAAATCGATTCCCAGGTTTTTGACCCCTCTTCGGGCAAAAAGACTCATCCCCGCTACAATGACGATGATCGAAACCAGATACGCTATCTTTCGTATCTTGATGAAGGGAATGTTCGGTTTGCTGAAAAACTGAAGCATCGGAAGCTTCGTCAAGTGTTTTCCTTTTCCGAGGGTCATAAAGTCAAGTATGAGGCGCGTCACAACAAGCGCCGTAAACATACTCGCGAGAATACCGATACTCAAAACGGTCGCGAACCCTCTCACAGGCCCGGTTCCGAACTGGAAAAGGATGAGCGCTGTAATAAGCGTCGTAACGTTGGCGTCTAAGATCGTCCAGAACGCCTTGTCATAGCCGGCGCTTACGGCTGCGTGAAGGATCTTCCCCAGTTTAAATTCCTCGCGTATCCTTTCAAATATAAGGACGTTCGCGTCAACCGCCATACCGATGGTAAGGACAAGACCGGCGATACCGGGGAGTGTGAGCGTGCCTTTAAAATACGCCAAAGCGCCTGTTATGATGATAATGTTGAGAACAAGGGCAAGGTCTGCTATAAGTCCTGCGAGCAGGTAATAAATCGCCATAAAGAGAAGGACCGCAAGGCCTCCAAAGATGATGGCCCTTATGCCCTTCTCGATCGAATCTCTTCCGAGAGCCGGACCGACGCTTCTCTCTTCGATGATCTTGACCGGAGCCGGCAGAGCACCAGCCCTCAAGACAAGAGCGATATCTTTCGCTTCCTGGACGGAAAAGTTCCCTGTTATCTGGGCCCTACCGGAAGGTATTCTTTCGCGGATGACAGGCGCGGTATATATCTGGCCGTCAAGCACTACCGCCATGCGTCTTCCGACATTCAATCCCGTGACCTCGGCGAATATGTCTCCTCCCTGGTCATTAAGTTCGAGTGAAACATAAGGAAGGCCGAAGCCCTGCTGACTGAACTGGACGGAGGCGTCAACAAGCATGTCCCCTGTAAGTGCCGCGTCCTCTTCTACAAGAAGCGCTTCCTCCCTCTCGTCCCTTGTTTCCATGGTTTTAAGCTCAAACCCTTCAACCGGCTCCCCGCTTACGGCTTTTTTCAGGAGTTCGGGATCGTCCGAAACAAGCTTAAATTCCAGGTGAGCGGTCTTTCCTATAATGTCTTTCGCCCTTTGCCTGTCTGTAACACCCGGAAGCTGTATAAGTATCCTTTTTTCACCCTGCAGCGTTATGTGCGGTTCGAGCACGCCGAACTGGTCGATCCTGTTCCGGATTACTTCCAGGGCCCGCTGCGGAGCGTCCTTTGCCTGATCCTTGGTAAGCTTTGCCGTATCGACTTCAAGAACGAGATGCATGCCGCCCTGCAGGTCAAGACCAAGATTTATTTTTCCCCTCTCGACAACGTCTCCTTCCTCATCCTGGATGTCGAACGGCGGATAAGCGAACCATATAGCAAAAGCGGCTATAATAACTACCAGTAAACTTTTCCATTTGAGTTTTTTCATTCCCATATTTAGTCAACCCTTTCTACTGACCACTGCTTTGCGCTTTTTTTAGCCTTGATATTGAGCCTTTCTGCACCTTTATTTTTGTATTGTCATCTATCCTCAAGGTGATCACGTCTTCCTGGATGTTCACGATCGTGCCGTATATCCCGCCGGAGGTTACGACTTCATCGTTCTTTTTCAGCGCCGCGAGCATCCCCTGATGCTCTTTCTGCTGTTTTTTCTGGGGACGGATAAGCAAAAAGTAGAAAATTATGAATATCAAAGCTATCGGCATCAGGCTAATAAGCGGGCTCTGTTGGGGTTGCGTCTGGGGTGCAGCAGCTGTCTGGGCAAATGCTAAAGTCAACATGTTTTAGTCCTTTCTTTTAGGTTCGTCCTGACTGGTATTTTTTCAGGAAATCTTTCTTGAACTTTAAAAAGCGGTTCTCGCGTATCGCCTCTCGAGAAACTTGTATAAGTTTAGCATAAAAGTATATATTATGCAAAGATACTAATCTGAGGGCCAGGATCTCTCCCGTGTTAAAAAGGTGCCTGAAATAACCGCGGGTGTAGTTTTTGCATGCCGGGCAATCGCATTCCGGATCTATCGGCTTGAAATCTTCCCTGAATGGCGCGTTGCGGAGCTGTATCTCGCCGGAAGAAGTAAAGGCCTGTCCGTTCCTTCCGTTTCTGGTGGGGACTACGCAGTCGAACATGTCTATGCCGACGGATATCGCCTCGAGAACATCGGGAGGAGTGCCCACCCCCATCAGGTACCTGGCCTTTTCATCCGGCAAGAGGGATGCGGTATAATCCGTCATCTCATTTATAAGCTCCGTGGGTTCGCCCACGGCTATCCCGCCAAGCGCGTAACCGTCCATGTCCATCTCCGCCATCCTGTCGACGCATGCTTTTCTCAGGTCATGGTACGTGCTGCCCTGGACTATCCCGAAAAGTGAGGCCTTGGCTTTCTTTTTCTTAAGATGCTCTTTCGACCTCTTCGCCCAGAGTAAAGTAAGTTCGATAGAGTCTTCGACGTAATTCCGCTCTGCCGGGTAGTGAACGCACTCATCCAGCGGCATCATTATGTCGCTTTCGAGGAGCATCTGAAAATCGACTACGCTTTCAGGAGTGAAAAAGGGCCTCGAACCGTCGATATGCGACTGGAATTCGACCCCCTCCTCGGTTATCTTCCTAAGATCCGCCAAACTGTATACCTGGAAACCGCCGCTATCGGTGGTTATCGGTCCCTTCCAACCCATAAACTCATGGAGCCCTCCGGCTTTTTCAATAACGTCCTTTCCGGGCCTCATGTAAAGGTGGTATGCATTCGAGATTATCATCTCGATGCCGCAATCTTCCAGCTCCTGGATAGAGATCGCTTTAACGGTAGCTTGTGTAGCGACGGGCATGAATACGGGCGTGGAGACTCCGCCATGTGCGGTGGTCACTTTCCCGCAGCGCGCGCGGGAATTCTTATCTTTATGTTGGATGGAAAATTTCACGCAAGCTCTTCTACTACCTGGACAAGATTGTCTAAATTGCCGCCTTTTACCAGGAACCTGTCAGCCGTCCTGGCATAGACGCTGTTTTCGTATTCCTGGTATCCGGTGTAAATGATAATCCGTGAATAAGGGGACATCTGCTTGATCGTGCTCAGGACCGACAGGCCGTTTTTCTCGGGCATCATCAGGTCCAGAATAATGATAGAGGGATTATTGTTCTCAAGATAGGCAAGAAGCTCGTATCCGTTATAGACAGCGTCTACTTCGTAGCCTTCTTCGCCCAGGATACCTTTGACTACGTCACAAATCCTTTTATTATCGTCGGCTATGACGACTTTTCTGTGCTTTTGCATTGAGGCTCCCTTCGGGAATTTGTCCTATTTTATCATTTTTCCAGCCGCCATGCAAAAAAATTTAACCTGGTTAGATCTGTCAGATTGTAAGTTATTTATTTATAGTAACTTATGCAGGAACTGTGCGTTTTCTCAGCATTCTGCCAAAAATGCGAAAGAAGTGAAAGATCAGATATGGATATGCCATAAACGATAATATTACGAACCTTGTTGTGTCCCAGACGCTATCGAACATGGCAAGTTCCGCAAAGTAGTCGATTTCGACGTTTTTTCTCTTTATTTTTTCAAATACCCACCGGTCCAGCCCTCTCTCAACTACCTTCAATTTCTCCAGGACATGATCCGGCACGGGCGTCCCGAGCATCCTTTTGGTAAAAAGAAGGGAATAATACAAAGGTCTTTTTACTTTATATTCAGAAGCTAGCTTGAGTACCTCCCCCCAATCCATCTCATCTTTATACTTCATTACCAGCTCATGTATATCCACATACCATAAAAGGCCAAAAAAACCGTGCTGGACAGCAAGATGCAGGCATTGATATAAAAGCGTATGGACCGGATCCAGGGCGGAGATCTCAACATCCCCAAAAGTTATGCGCCTTTTGTTTTCCCATATTCTCTTTTTATCCATCCCCTGGATCCTGTTGTGCAGCATGCGTCCAATAAAATCCTTATGGACATCGAGATATATTTTTTCATCCAGAGAATACATCCTCTGTGATCTGTAACGGGAAAAGATCCCCTGACTCTCATAAGGCTCAAACCCCTCTTCCAGCAATACCCTCTCTGTCTTTTTAAAATCTTTAGCAAGTACGTCTATATCCGTAAATAGTCTTAAGCCCCTCTCTTTATATACATCGATCATTAAATGCGCGCCTTTAATGAACAGCGCCTCAAGATCCTTTTCTTTGAAAAGTTTAGTGATATATCGGAGATTTTCCGTCTCCCTGATATTGCTCGCAAAAATAAAACCGGCTTGCTCTCTCAAATTTTGTTTCACATGTTCTGGGATTTCATCAAGGAAGGATTGAAAGTGTTTGTGAACTAAAGGAGTTACTTTATAGGTTTTTGCGAGCTTTAAAAAATAATCCCAGCCCAGATTCCCGCTAATAATAAGGGTTTTAGCCTGGTCCTTCAAATCCTCGGGCATATTGACCCTGGAACAAAGAATTACAAGTTTTTCTTCGTCAGTCAGGCTAGAAAAAGAAAAATCAAGGGCCGGGTATAAATCTACTTTTTTATTTGATTCCCGCTTTTCCGCCTTCGCTAAGGCTGCGGCGGACAGGCGCGGGGATGACAAATACTCCTGAAGCTTCTGCGTAAATTTTTTCTCAAAAACCGGGTTCCTGTCCCTGTATCTGATATAAGAATCTGACAAAACATAACCATCTTTTCTTAACTCCAGTGTTGCTTTCGCGCTTTTAGTTTTTCCTACAAACGCATAAACTTCGCACCGGTCATCTTTTTTCGTACACATGAAAGATATATCTTTATAAAATAACTTTCTGAAAAATACATAGAGAGGGTTTCTTGCAATACCGAGTAACAGCGGGTCAACAAATCTTCTCTTGAACAGTAGCGGCGTAAGATCGCACTTAGACAAAAAAGCAATAATCTTTCCGGCAAACCTTAAAGGCAAACTTTCAAGATTAAAAACTTTTCCCTCTTTTTTTACTTCAATGACTTTTTCTTTTATATCTGAAAAGGGAATTTCCTCGCCAAATTTTGAAGGAATATTGTCGCCTTTAATAAGAGCGCAAGCTTTCTTTCTATTGACACTCAAAACTCTGTGAACAGCAAGATTCTCACCGCTTGCACTTTTATAAACAACTATATCACCAAAATTCAGTTGGGAACTTGAGATTTTCTTGGTGGTGCATACGTCCAGGTCTTTGAGAAATGAACGCATGCTTTGGCCTTTTACTAACCTTTGCGTCATAGGTAAAAGTTTAGAGATTATGCCCCAGGAATTCCGCCCGGCTGACACCTGCCGCCTGCAACATTGCCGGCCTTACACTTTTCACTAGCGACACCCCCTGCTTGACACTTTTTACCGCCCGGATCCCCTCCCATTACACAATTACCGGTAGCAGTGCTGCCGTGCTGGCATTTCTTCCCGGCGACGTGGCCTGTTTGGCATGCATCCTGAGTCGCATCATTACCCGATTTACAAGCCTGTGCATAAACTTCATCATTGACTGCGCGAGTCAGGTCATAGACGATCGGTGCCTCATACTTCTCTTTCTTACCCCCCATTAAATACCTCCTATGCCTTGTAGCCGATAAACCCTGGTTCTTCTAATTTTTTTAAAAAATCAAGACAATCTTCTTTCGCTTTCTCCGCAGGAACCTCATATTTATCGGTAATTTGCCCCGCTATATCTTCGATAGCACAAGAACCGTCACAAAGATCCCAGATAAGGATACCTGTCCCATTGATGCACAATATTTCTCCGTCATTTGGATTGAATAACAAGGCTTCTTTTTCTTCTTTGCGAGCTACAATATCAGGATTTCTTACCGGGTAAGTTCTTTTCATGATCAATCCTTAGTTTACAGTTATTTTACTTTCTTTACAAATTTTTCTATCCTTTAAGGTAAAGGTCTCATCGGCAAAGTCCCAAGCAGTTTCCCTGTGAGTGACAAACATCACTGTAATGGAAGGAAATAACTTTTTAATGTTTTCGAAAATCTCCTGTTCCATGCCGGAATCAATGAAAGACGTGGCTTCGTCCAGGATCAATATTTTGGGTTCCCTCGCCAGCGCTCTCGCGATAGCAATGCGCTGTTTCTGGCCCCCCGAAAGAGAAAAGCCCGACTCTCCTACGCGACTATTATACCCCATGGGCAAATTGCCGACAAGTTCATCAAGTCTTGTGCAATAGAGTAATTTTTCAATTATCTCCGTTTCTTTCTTATCGCCCAAAAGTATATTATTGATCAGAGAGTCGTTAAACAAATATGGTTCCTGATGAACAACGGATATGTTCCTTGAAAATAAAGTCCTGTCAATTCTTTTAATATCATTACCCCCGACATATATTCCGCCACTTGCGGGGCGAAACAGCCTTAAAAACAGACTTAAAAGAGAAGTCTTTCCAATACCGGAAGTTCCCTTGATAAGTGTCCATTTTCCAGTCGGAATAATGAAAGACAATCCTTCAAATAACGGTTTACTCTTTGCATAACCAAACGTTATTTCCTTGAATTCTATGTCCCTATCGAACACCGGCCTTTTGGCGGTATCTAAAGTATACAATTCCCGCGTTCCTTCTGAGACTTCCTTTATAAACTCGGCATTCCTTTTTATCGACAATCTTTCTCCATTTAATTCCTGAATAAAGCCGCTCAGGTTACCTGCTTCTGAAATTATCATCGCCGTGTACATGGATACCGCACTGAAAGCACCGAAGGTCAAAGACCCTTTTATGATCAAATATCCGCCAAGCAACCAAAAAATCACCGTGCTGACTTTCGTGAACAAGTCGCTTACAAAACGCGCTTTGTAATAAAATGAGGATGATTTCCGAGACGCTTCTGTCTTTTCGCGAAACATGGAAATTACCCTTTCCAGTGCCCAGTTTTCCTTAAAAAAACTTTTGACCAATTTTACATTGAGCAACAAGTCATGCATTAAAGAGCTATGTTTTCGTATATGATATAACTCACTTGCTCTGTATTTTTTTCTCTTTCGCGATGACCAGGCAGTGTGTAGTGCCATGAACGGAAACGCAAGGAATACCAACAATGTAAGAAGCGGAGAAAGCAAAAAAGAAAGCACAAAGAAAACGGGTATTTTCGCGAGGGAAGCCAGTGAAGGTATCTCATCAAAAGTGAGACTCTCGATAGTCCCGTAATCATAATCCAGAATAAAACTATTTTCCGCCGAACTCAATTCTTTTATCTTGAGATAATCAAGACCGAAAAGCCTTTTAGTCATGTCATAATTAACGTCCAAAGAAAAATTCGCCCGCGCCCTCAACATAAGTTTATCAGTTATATACTGAAGTGTTCGCGAGAATAAAAATGCTGTAAAACCCAATGCTGAAAATTTTAGAAATATTCCAAGGTCCTTTCCCAGTATCCCTTTATCCAGCGTAATTTTTGTTATATATATTATTGATAATCCGATGGGAAAACTAAGCGCCTTTAAAAACGAAGCCTGGTATAGAATTCTGCTCTGCTTTTTCAATATCCTGGCGGAATACGTAAGAATGGTCTTTAAGTCATTAAACATGAGAATATGTCTCTTTCCTTGCTAAATTTCAACAGCTTAAAATCAACCTTTGTAAACAAGGAGTTTAAAAATTCAAAAACGTGCCTCCTGTAACCCGCATTTTCGCTTTCAGGAACATGGTCATGCTGGAAACAGGTAGCTTCCGGCAGAGCTCTGCGGATAGCTTCTATGGCCGGAATGCTGTTGGCCCTATCCATTTCAGATTTTTCCAGAAAAAAAATCCCCCCGATTTCCCACTCTTCATAAGGACCAGGGTTGACTATATAACACGGGGATACACTGGCATAGAATCTGTTTTTCTTTTTCTTCACGATACAAAATTCATCATTTAGTACCCTGAGGCCTCTTTTATGGGCCAGGGAACAAATTGTAGTTTTACCGCCCCCGCTCGGTGCGACAAACAAACACACCTTCCCCTTCATAACAACTGAAGCTGCGTGCAGGAAAATTATATCCAGGGCCTTCTGAAAAGCTATCAAAGACAGGTTGACGCCACGACTTACAAGAAAGTTCAAAGGTAAGCCGCTTTCAAAAAAACAAAATGTTTTCTTCCTTTTGACATCAAAAAATTCAAGATAAGAACCGCCGGACACCTTCTTAACCCGGTCATTCATTCGACCCTTCTTCATTCTTTTCATAAAAGAGCTCTGCTTGTCCTCATATAAATACATATCAAAACCCGTCTTTTTATTTTTATCCATTGGAGCAAGGTCATAACCCAAAGGCTTCTCATCAAAATTGAGAAGATTGAGCCCGATCGTTGTTCCCAGTTTTTCGAAATAAAATTTGCCCATATTATGTCCTTAACGCCTCCGGTATCAATCTTGTCGAAGGAAAGATGCCTTCATCATAGGCTTCCTGGCAGAACCAGTAAGGAGAAAAAAGGCTCCCGGTATTATGATAAACTTCTGCCCGGCAGCTTCCGAGACACCTTTTTTTAAAAACGCACATACCGCAGACTCCTTCGAATTTTGAAGGAATATCTTCCCTTATTTGCTTAAGTATCGGATTGTTATGCCATATATCTTTTAAAACAGAAGGATCGTCCTTCACATTGCCAAAGATAAGACTTTCTTCCATCAGCCCAATACCGCATATCGAGACACTGCCATCGGAAAGTATGCCAAGTATGTTCTTAATCGAGCAGATGCCGCAGCTGCTTCCATCAAGTTCCTCAAGGCCTTTAAAGGCTGCGGGTATATCCAGAAACACGGAACCTTTAAAGTCTCCGGTTATGTCTTTTAATTGCCGGGAAAAATCAAGGATCTCTCTTACCGTAGGCGCAAGGCCCTTCTCATTCAGGTCCGACCCTCTACCCACAGGAGAAATGGTATTGATTTTGATATCGTTCACGTCAAGTTCCTGTATCAAGCGAATAAAAGATTTAAAATCAGTCAGATTCTCATTATAAAGCGACATGATAACCTGGGGCGGAAAATATTCATCACGCAAGTTCTTTATTCCTTCAACGGCACAATTGAACGCCCCTTTTTGGCCCCTGAAAGAGTCATGAACGTCGGCAAAAGCGCTATCGAGACTTACAGAAATATGATCTACTTTATATTTGCCGAACATTCTAGCCATATCCCTTGTAATAAGAGTTCCGTTTGTTTCTATCCAGACATCGATATCAGAAAAAGCGCAGAACTCCAAAAGACCTTCAAGATCATCTCTCAAGAGGGGTTCTCCTCC
>JBHIBX010000025.1:0-10181 GCA_046759285.1 Candidatus Omnitrophota bacterium | reverse complement strand
CAGACGCCCGATGAACTTGTGATAAAAGCTTTATACGACGGCGATGAGGTCAAAGCAGGCGATACTGTAATGACGATCGAAGGGGATTACAGCACCTTCGCCCATCTCGAGACGGTCTATCTCGGCGTTATAGCCCGTCCCACAGCCATTGCGACGGCGGTAAAAAAGGTCGTTAAAGCGGCACGGAGCAAAAAGATCCTGTTCTTTCCGGCAAGGTTCGATCATTACAGGGTCCAGACAACGGATGGATACGCCGCCTTTATATCGGGGGCCCTGGGAGTTTCTACCGACGCTCAAGGTCTATGGTGGGGAGAGAAAGGGCTTGGGACGGTCCCGCATGGACTTATCGCGGCATACAACGGCGATACGGTCAAGGCCGCCTTGGCTTTTGATAAATACATGTCCAAGGATATCCAGCGAATCGTTCTTGTGGATTTTGATAATGATTGCATTGGCGCTTCTCTGAAGGTGGCCGAAGCGCTTGGCGGCAGATTATGGGGGGTTCGCTTCGATACGGCGGAAGACGTGAGGGATGTATCCGTTAAAGGCAAGAGCAAGTCGTCTTACGGGGTGTGCCCTGAGCTCGTTTTCAAAGCGAGAAAAATTTTTGATAAACACGGATTTAATTACGTGAAGATTGTCATATCCAGCGGTTTTAACGAAGAGAAGATAAAAAAATTCATAAAATTAAAAGTTCCTTTCGACGCTGTTGGCGTGGGTTCGGCGCTCATGAGGGAAAAAGTGGATTTTACGGCGGATGTCGTTAAATTAAACGGTAAGTCCTGCGTAAAAGTCGGGAGAAAGTATAACCACAACCCCAGGTTAAAGCTGGTCAAGTAAAAGGCAGTATGGAAAAAGTATTTCAGACCGAAAAGGTCAGGATATTGGTCGTGGACGACGAAAAGCAGGTCTTGGAACTGTTGGAAAGGAACCTCTCCAGAGCGGGTTACCAGGTCTTGACGGTCTTAAACGGGGATGAAGCTCTTGCGGCTGCAAAAGACGAAAGGCCGGACCTTATCCTTCTTGATATCTTAATGCCCGGCATCGACGGCAGGGAAGTGAAAGCAAAACTGAACGAGGATACCTCGACGGCTATTATACCCGTTATATTTTTGACGGGTATGGCGCAGATAACGGATAAAGCCAAGGGGTTTGATCTCGGCATAGATGACTATATTACGAAGCCGTGCGATATGCAAGAGTTGCAGCTCCGGGTAAAAGGGGCGCTGAACCGGAGAAGATTCTATGAACAAATCTCCATGACAGATGGTCTAACGGGCCTTTATAATATATACTATTTTAAGAAGCAGTTCGACCTTTTCTTTAACATAGCCAAGAGGTATAAGAAGATGTTTTCCGTGGCTATTATAGACGTTGATGACTTTAAAAAGATAAATGATACACACAGCCATGCCGTCGGGGATTTTGTTTTGAAAAAACTTTCTTCCGTGATGGAAGAAACCTTAAGAAAGCCGGATGTTGTCACAAGATACGGAGGGGACGAGTTTACGGTCATTCTCCCGGAGAGCGATCAAAAGCAGGCCATCAGGGCCATAGAGAGGGTCAAAGAAATGATAGACGGCAAAGAATTCACCATAGAGGAGACTGGGGCGAAAATATCTTTTTCAATAAGCGCGGGAGTGGCGGCGTACCGGAAAGAATTCAAGAACGAAACCCAGATGTTCGAAGCGGCCGATGCCGACATGTATGAAGAAAAACGGAAAAAGCAGGAGAAATGAAGATACGTAACAAATTGATTTTGAGTTTTGCAGGAATCGCTATATTAGTAGGGGTTTTAGGCTATGTACTACTCATTCAGTTGAATACAATTTACCAACCCCTAACAATAGAGATACCGAAGAGCATAGAACAGGTGCGCGACACTTCGCATCTGGACAATCTGGCTCAATTTATACGTTATTATAACGAGATCTTAACACAATCAGCAAGAAATTATGCTTTCACGCAGAATGAAGCATGGAAGAAGCGCTATAAGGACATTGAGCCGAAATTAAATGAAATATTAAAGAAGGCTATTGGGCTGGGCGACGAAGAAGATAAGGAGTTTTTCCTGAGCGTTGATGATGCAAATATGGCTCTGGTAGAAATGGAATATAATTCCATCGAACTGGTAGACAATGAAAAGCCCGAAAAGGCAGTTGAAATATTAGAGAGCGAAGCGTATTGGGATCAAAAAAAGATCTATGAACAAGGCTTGAAAAATTATGTTAAAAGAAGAGGTGTCAGGTATGATGAAGCGCTTCTGACTTCTACCAGGACGATAGATCTAATAATAAAGAATACGCGAAACCTGATCAGGACGAGTACGCAAATAACCGTCTTATTTGCTATTGCTGCTTTGATATTAGCGGCAGGTGCGGGCCTTTTTGTCGTTTATTCGATCATACGTTCTATTTCTGATCTTTGCAAAATTGCTGAAGAGATCGGAAAGGGCAACCTGGATATAAAGAAGAAGATCACGACAAAAGATGAGATCGGACTTGTCTCGGGAGCGCTTTATAAAATGGCCGATGATCTGAAGAAGACAACAACTTCAGTCACAAATCTGAACAAGGAGATCACCGAAAGAAAAAAAGCTGAAGAAAAGGTCAAGGGTACGTATGCGCAGCTTGATCAGATTTTTCAAAGTACCGGTGATGGCCTGGTGGTGATCACCAAAGATCTCAAACTGGTCAGGGCGAATGATGCGTTTTTAAGTATGATAGGCTCAACGGAAAAGGACATAAAGGATAGGGAATGCCACGATCTTTTTCCCGGCGATCTATGCGAGATCAGCCGTGGTGTGGTAGAACGCATCCTTGGTGGTGAAGAGCGGATAGAACGCGACGTAATGGTGGCAAGAAAAGACGGCATCAAGATCCCCTGTATTTTGACGGCAACCCCTTTTTACGGGGCCGATGGAAATATTGAGGGAATAATCGAAGCGCTTAAAGACATTACCGAACGAAAATCGGCGGAAGAGTCGCTTCTTGAGTCTATAAGGCTGAAGAGTAATTTTGCTTCGGTGGTTTCACACGAGCTAAGGACCCCACTTACGGCTATCAAGGAAGGTATAAGTATAGTCCTGGATGGTTCAGCAGGTAAGATCAACAAAGATCAGGGGGACTTCCTGGAAACCGCCAAAAAGAACGTTGACAGATTGGCGAGACTGATAAATGACGTGCTTGATTTTAGCAAGATCAAGGCCGGAAAGATGAGATATAGAATGCTGGGCAATGACATCCGCGAAGTCATAAAAGAGGTTGTAAAATCACAGGAACGCATAGCGAAGGATAAAGCCCTTTATTTAAAGACAAAGTTCTCTCCTGATATACCAAAAGTAAACTTTGACCGTGATAGGATAATTCAGGTTATTACTAATCTTATAAATAATGCTTTAAAGTATACAGATAAAGGGGGAGTAACTGTAGTTGCTGATACCAAGGGTGAAAATATATGCATATCTGTTAACGACACCGGCCCCGGTATAAAAAAGGAAGATATGCCATACTTGTTCCAGGAATTTCGCCAGCTTGAAGAAGAAAGAAAGAGAAAAACGGGGGGGACCGGTCTGGGTCTGTCAATATCCAAAGAGATCATTGAAAAACACGGCGGCAAGGTCTGGGCGGAGTCCGAGCATGGCAAAGGTTCCCAGTTCAAATTTACTATTCCCATTGAAAGAAAGTATAAGATCCTGGTCGTCGATGACGATGAAGTATTTCTGGATTTTTGCGACAAGTTATTGCGTAAAAACGAATATGAGGTCTTAAGGGCGATGACGGGAGCGGATGGTATCGAGAAGATCCGCAGCGAACACCCCGACCTGGTGGTCCTGGATATGCGTCTTCCGGATGTTAATGGCTACGAAGTGATCGGCCGCCTGCGGAGCGAAAAAGATATTTCGAATATTCCTGTTCTGGCGGTATCAGGATACACTGAGGAGCTTGAAAAAATAGAAAAGATAGAGACGCCGGACGACAGGCTGGAGATCCCAAAATTAATGAAGCCCCTGGACAATAAGGAGTTTTTGCTTACGATAGAGGCGGTTCTTAGAAGCCGGGCATAAGAAGGAGCGGAACATGGCGGGAAATAAAAAGGTCCTGATAGTGGATGACGAGCCGGATATCCTGAAAGCTGCTGTATTCAGGATAAAGAAAGCGGGCTACGACGTGATCGAAGCGGTAAGCGGAAAAGAAGGCCTTGAGAAAGCGCAAACCGAGCCTCCCGATCTCATAATGCTTGACTGGAAACTTCCCGAGATGGATGGTGTTGAGGTTTATTTGATACTTAAAAAGACCGACAGGCTAAAGGATATACCGGTTGTTTTCTTTACAGCCAGCAAGGAAAATGTAGACCTCAGAGAGAAGATGGAGGAAGTCGGGGCGGAGCACGTTATCATAAAGCCTTACGAAGCGGAAGAATTACTTTCAAAGATAAAGGAACTGATAGGCTAGAGATGGAAAAGAGAGAAGTGGTACTCATTGTCGATGACGACGAGTCCGTGCGCAATGTGCTTGAGAAACTGATCTCGAACATGGTGGACGAAAAAGTCATCTGTGCGGCAAATGGAGCCGAGGCCCAGAAAATAATAGACAAAGAAAGGCTTGTCCTGGCCGTACTCGACATGAAGCTTCCGGATACTACGGGGATAGAGCTTCTAAAATTGATAAAGTCCATCGATGTCGATGTTCCCGTCATCGTTATAACCGGATTCGGTACTATAGAGTCGGGTATCGAGGCAATAAAGGAAGGGGCGCACGATTATATACTCAAACCGTTCCATCCAGAGAAGATACACGCGTTGGTGAGAAGTCTTGTTGCTTTCAGGGAGCTTAAAGAGGAAAACGACGCTCTCCGCGAGGAACTTGGCGTCAAATACACAATGGGTCACTTGCTGGGAAAAAGCGATAGAATACGCAAAATATACGACCTGCTTCCGGACCTGATAAATACCGATTCTACGGTGCTCATTCAGGGCGAGAGTGGGACGGGTAAGGAACTGCTGGCAAGAGCCATTCATTATAATTCGCCACGGAAAGATAGACCTTTTATTGTTGCCGATTGCACCGCTTTGACCGAAAGCCTGCTTGAGAGCGAACTATTTGGACATGAAAAAGGAGCTTTTACCGGCGCAATAAAAACAAAAATAGGGCGCTTTGAACAGGCGAACGGGGGGACGATATTTCTCGATGAGATCGGTGATATCACGCCCGTAGCACAACTTAAATTACTAAGAGTCCTGCAGGAGAAAAAATTTGAAAGGGTCGGGGGAGAAGAGACGATAGAAGTGGACGTCCGCGTTATAGCCGCGACAAATAAAGATCTTGAAAAGGTAATGGAAGAAGGCAAGTTTCGTGAAGACCTTTATTACAGGCTAAACGTTATCCCGATTCTGATGCCTCCCTTGCGCGAAAGAAAGCCGGACATACCCACTCTCGCGAAGGAATTTGTGGGCCAGTTTTCAAAAAAGAATAAAAAATGGATAAAGGGCATTTCAGATGATGTATACAGATTGTTGATAGATTATGACTGGCCCGGCAACGTTCGCGAACTTGAGAACGCCATGGAAAGAGCTGTCGTTATTTCCAAAGGGAACATGCTCAAGAAGGAAGATCTTCCCCCAAAAATACAGGAAGCCAAAAGCATTTTGGAAAGGAGCAATTCCTTGCGCGAACAAGAAAAAAATCTTATAATCAAAGTCCTGAGGGAATGCGATTATAACATTTACAAAACCGCCAAAGAACTTGATATTTCTCGCTCCACGCTTTACGGCAAGATGAAGAAGCTCGATATACCCGGCAAGTAACCCCTCCAAATATGTCTAAAATTGGACAGCTATGTATCAAATCAATACACAAAACCCTGCTTCTAACCTGGTTAGATCGGTCAGATTAGATTTCTTTTCCGGATTTCTGCAAATCTATATCTTACTATAAGCAAAAGACTTATATCTGCTATATCAAAGATCTTATTTGGTGCCTCTATTAATTGGCATGCTATATGCATATATATTAGTTGGAGGTGTGAAATGAGGGGAAGTGTATTAATAGTCGATCGTAAGATGGATTATGCGCAGGAATTGTCTGCCTTGTTAAAAGGAGCGGGATTAGGGGTAGATGTAATTCACTCGTCAGACAGTATCTGCGCTCTTCATAAGGAATATGTATATAACGCTATATTTGTGGATTTTGAATCATATGCATTGCGTGAGCCCTCTTTTATAAGGGAGATCAAAGGCATAAAACCTGATACGAAGATAATTATTGTAAAGGAAACCCCCCTGATCCATGATCGAATGCTGAAAAATGCCATAAAATGCGGGATTTGTGGCCTTATAAGTAAACCATTCGATAAGGATAAGATCTTGGATATGTTTTGTGAATCCAAGAATAGCGGTAAGACAGAGGAGTTGAGCTGACATGAGAGGAAATATTTTAATAATAAGCTGGAGCATGGCGTATTCGCTGACGCTGCAGAAGATACTCGAAAGAGAGGGATTCATGACCGAAATCTGCCCGTCCCTTAAGGACCTGGCTGGCGCTGACAAGAAATTCAAGTATGGAGCTGTTTTTCTTGACATCGATCAGTATGTTGTTGGAGGATTATCTTTCATAAAGGGAATGAAGATCTTGCGGCCGGCTACACGAGTAATTCTCACCAGCGAAACGAATTTTTCAAACAGAGATCTCTTAAAAAAAGCCATACTGCATGGAGTTTACGCGTTTTTACGCAAGCCCTTCAATGAAAACAAGGTCTTGGAGGTCGTTGCCGGGCTCGAGATCTTGTGACCTGCCTCTTTTTTATGTTGACGTGTTAAGCCGCTTTCTGACATAATACCTTTCAAAGATTAAAGATAAAGGAGCGGCATACATGGCGCAGGAACCGCGGATGGAACGGCGTTTCAGGCAAATCCCTGTTTTATCACAGCAGGCCAGGATTACCATCCATATTCTTCAAATGCCCCTTATAGAGCTGAGAGAATATCTTGAGCAGGAGGTTCTTGAAAACCCCATGCTTGAAAACATCAGAGAAGAAGGCGAAAGGGGAACAAGAGTGGAAATCGAAGCTCTTGAAGGCGGCGAGAGGGGATATCCTGAACTGGAGCACCCCGGAAACTACGATGAAGAAGACGAAGAAAAAAGGGCGTACAGGGAGAGCTTGATAACCAAAGAGGAAACCCTGGAAGATCATCTTCTATGGCAGCTGGGGATGTTTCTGGAAGACGCGGAATACAAGATAGGGGAGTATATAATCTGCGACCTTGACGACAACGGATACCTCAGGGTTTCCCTGGATGAGGTTGCGGAAAAATTCAATATTGAAAGGATGAAAGTAGAAGAGATATTATCTTTGATCCAGACCTTTGATCCCGCCGGTGTTGCGGCAAGGGATCCGAAGGAATGCCTGCTGATACAGCTTGTCTCCCAGGGGAAAGAAGATACTCTCAGCTACAAGATAGTAGAGGAGTACCTTGAGGACCTTGAGAAAGCGGATTATCAGAAAATAGCCGAGAAACTGAAAGTGGGTTTAGAAGAAGTGAAGAAAGCTTGTTCGCTAATAGATACGCTTGAACCCAAGCCCGGGAGGAGTTTTTCCCCGGGAAAAGCCATTTGGAGCGTTCCGGATGTGATCCTCACAAGAGAAGGCGACAGGTTCACCGTGGAACTGAATAACAGGTATTTGCCGGTCCTTCGGACAAGCAGGTTCTATTCCGACCTTTTGAAAGATAAAAAAACGGATGATCCGACAAAAGATTATTTAAAACAAAAGCGCGAAAGAGCAAAGTGGGTCATAAGTGCAATTTTGCAGCGTCAAAATACCATAAAAGGAATTGCGGAATTCATCGTTGATTTTCAGAAGGATTTTTTTGACGACCCCCGGGAGGGGGTGAAGCCTTTGCGGCTGCAGGACGTAGCGGAGAAATTGTCTATAAGCGAATCTACGGTGAGCCGCGTCGTTGCGAAAAAATTCATACAGACGGAATTCGGCGTTCTGTCTCTTAAAAATTTCTTCAGCACCGCCTTGAGGCAGGAAAGCGGCGAGATTATATCAGCCGACAGGATAAAAAACAAGATAAAAGAAATAATCGCCGGAGAGAACAGTAAAAAACCATTAAGCGACCAGAAAATAACCGATTTTTTAAAAAAAGAAGGAATAAATGTCGCGAGAAGAACCGTCACAAAATACAGAGAAGGCATGCAAATACTGCCGGCACGCCTCCGAAGGAGATAAAGAATCATAATGAAGAAAGAGATCAAATTCGCAGCGGTTTTCATAATATTTTTACTGGTATTTCTTTTTTCTATTAACCATCTTTTTCTTGTTAATCTTTCCAGGGATGCTGCAAGGCGTTTTCTGGGGCTGGAAACGCGGATAAAAAGTATCGAGCTGAACCCCTTTGACGGCATCATAACCGTCAAAGACTTGCAGATACTGAATCCCCCGCCTTTTAAGGATCCGGTTTTATTAGCACATGTTCCGCTCGTAGTTGTCGATTTTAATCCAAGGACGATAAAAGAAAATGGTGTCTTTTTGGACAAAATCGCTATTCATGTCAAAGAGCTGAATATAGTAAGGAACAAGGACGGAATAGTAAATCTCTCGAAAGTAACCGCTCTTACGCCGCAGGAAAAACCAAAAGTAAAATCTCTTTTCGATGTCAAAAGATTGGTCATTGAGATCGGGAATGTTAAATACATCGACCACACAAAAGAGGGTGAGGAAAAGGTAAAGGTTATTGAGATAGGTCTCAAGGAGGAATACAAGGACCTAAAGGACGCTGATCATATTTCAAGACTTGTGGCATATAAAGTATTTTTTAACGGAAAAGTGGGTAATATCGGCGTAGACATACTGAAAATACAGAATGACCTCGCTAAGCTTGCCGAGACAAATAGCCACTTGGCAGAGGATATAAAAACGGCCATGAGCGAGACGATAGAAAAGGCTAAAGAAAAGATCGAGACAGTCAAAGAAGCCGTCGAAGAAAAAGTCGAAGTACGTAAATAGAATCTTTTAGAAGATTAAATGAAATTACATAAATATAAGAATTATAACGAGTATTTGGAAGCTCAGAAAAAGGCGAATATAAATAAGTTAAGCTGGGTATGGGCTGACAAAAAAGAGATAAAATGCATATCAGATTACATTAAAAAAAATATACCAAATGCTTCATTCGGCATTTGCCACGGGAGTCGTAACGGTGTAGAAGTTAAATGGTTTAGAGAATTCCTGGGCATAGAAGTAATAGGTACAGATATTTCTGAAACGGCAAAAAACTTTCCGAATTTAATCCAATGGGATTTTCATAAGGTGAAAGACGAATGGATTGACAATGTGGATTTTATTTATAGCAATTCACTCGATCACACCTATGATCCTGCAATGTGCTTAGACCAATGGATGAAATGCATAAAAAAAGATGGCCTCTGCTTTATCGAATGGACTAAAGGGCATATACCGTCTGATGTCTCCGATCCTTTTGGAGCCACAATGAACAATTACAAAAATTTAATTAAAAGAAATTATAGAATAAAAAATACACTGGTTTTAAAGAAAGAACAACTTAAAGATAGTGAAGAGGAAGAATGGCTGAAAAAATATAAATTTTTTAAAGCCGCAGGTAATTTAGATAAGTATATTTTTGTTATTCAACACAGACAAAAGAAACAAATAACAAAATTTTTATCTAGCTTTTTAAAACCAAGAAGAACGCCTTAATGCGGACGAGGGCATGAAGGTAACTCGGAGGTGGAATATGAAAAAATTGTTACATATTATCGCCACTCCAAGAGAAAATGAGTCAAGGACTCTTAGAGTGACTGGTTCATTTCTTGAAGCTTTTAAAACGGAACATTCAGATTGGACCGTTGAAGAATTAAATCTATACAAAGAAGAATTGCCCGAACTCACCGTCAAAAGACTTGATGGCAAGTACGCACTCCTTGGCGGCAAAGACTTGCCTGAAGAGTTAAAAGAGTCTTGGCAGGATATTATCACTACTATAGAAAGGTTTTTGTCTGCAGATGCTTACTTGATAAGTACACCGATGTGGAATTTTAATATACCCTATCGTTTAAAGCATTATATTGATATAATTCTACAGCCAAAATATCTTTTCCAGTATACTCCCAAAGGACCAGAAGGCCTTGTAAAGAACAAGAAAATGGTGATCATAACCA
>JBHIBX010000024.1:0-10184 GCA_046759285.1 Candidatus Omnitrophota bacterium | reverse complement strand
CCCGTCCTCACGCAAAAAGAAGTTATCAAAAGGTAGCTTTATTGACTCGAAAGAAAATTTCGGTATACTTAAATAAATAAGGGAGATGGGGAAAGTATGCCCAATTTAAGTTCAAAAAAAGCATTTACTCTTGTTGAGACAATGATAGTGGCGGCTGTGCTCGCGGTTCTTGCTACTATAGCCCTTATGACTTTTGTAAAAGCGCGCGAATCGGCATGGGTACATCTATGCAAAGCGAACCAGAAAGCGGTATACGAGGCCGCTGTCCTGTATACGCTGCAGGAACCGGATTCCCTCAGGAACGCGGGCGGCCGCAAAGCTCGTCTTGACAGGCTGCTCGATAGGGGTTACATCAGAAACAGAAACGGCTTTGAATGTCCTTCGAGCCCTACAAAGGATTATGATGATTACATAATCGCATTTGATGGAGACGATCCGGTGGACGTAAGCTGTCAGCTGGATGACGAGGCACACGAATGGCCATAAAACAAATTTTTTCCAAAAAAGGTTTTACTCTTGCCGAGGTGATTGTAGTTGCCGCAGTGATCGCTGTTCTGGCTGCGGTAGTTGTTGTTTCCTATATAAGCGTCAGTGACAAGGCCCAAAAAAATCTATGCATCGCTAACCAGAGAATGATACACGGTGCCGCGCTAACCCATCTGTCGGTCAGCGATCCAAAGACCTTTATAAAAAAATCCGACAAAGCCAGACTCAACGAACTCGTTAAGCAAGGTTTCATCAAAAATAGAAAAGTCCTCAAATGCCCGTCCAGCACAACGCAAGACTACAACGATTACACAATCGTATTTGAAGGCGATAAAATAATCGACGTCGAGTGCAAAGTAAAACCCGCCGAACACAAATGGCCCTAGACATAAATCTATCAGATTATGACTTCCTTGATTTTGGAGGATCAATGGGAGGTAGTATTGATTTCGCAAAGTACTTACTAGGCGGAAAACGCGGGCTTGCCATCGATAACGATCCCCAAAAAGTAAATATAATGAGACGCGAGGGTTATGAATGCGTCCTGGGAGATGTAATAAGGATAGATCTTCCCGCTGATTCAGTCCGTTTCGTGGTCATGATCCATCTTCTTGAACATCTGCCTGACAGAGAATCGATCGAAAAGTCAATAAAATCCGCGGCAAAAGTTGCGACCGATTTTATTTATATCCGGGGGCCGTATTTTGACGCTGACGAGTATTTGGAGAGTAAAGGGTTGAAATTTTTCTGGTCAGATTGGACAGGACACCCGTACCATCTAAAAACAGATGAATTACGTTCTACTTTGGATGACCTTGGATTAAACAACTATAAAATAGTGAAATTTAATGAAGTACTTGATTCGTCTCATCCAGCCGTACATCCGATCAACTCTCCCAAAAACCAGCATCGCTATAAATGGAGAAAACATCCAGCTAAACCATTTGTAAAGTTCAAGGAAAAGCTTTACACAGAGTTTATATGTTATGTTCAGCTTAGGCCCTTCGAAAACTGGGAAAATATTATTCAATCGCATAAAAGAAAACCATTAATGTGGATATTGAAAACATATTATAGAAAGATCTTCCTGGAAGAAGAGTCGTTATGGGAAAAAATTATTTATTTCTTCTTTAAAACGTAATCACACCCAGAAATTCCTGTCCAGACTGCGGTAGCCGATGGCTTCCGAGATATGATGCGTCTCAATAAGTTCCGAAGATTCCAGGTCCGCTATTGTCCGTGATATCTTCATGATCTTGTCATAAGCTCTCGCGCTTATTCCGAGCTCCAGGATCGCCGTTTTCAGGATCTCTTTTGCTTCGTCCGTCAGAATGCAGAACTTTTCTATTTCCTGTGAGCTGATGTAGGCGTTGCAAGCCAAATAATCCGGCTTATCTTCGAGCCTTTCCCCCTGAATATTCCTTGCCTGATTTACGCGCTCCTTGATCAAGACGGACTCCTCGCCAGTTCTTCTTTGAGAAAGCTCCTTGTAGTTTAGACGCGGCACTTCAAGATGGATATCGATCCTGTCAAGAAGCGGACCTGAGATCTTGGAAAGGTACCGCTGTATCTGGTGTGGACTACAGCGGCACTTCCTGTGGGAATCCGTGAAATACCCGCACGGACATGGATTCATGGCAGCGATGAGAATAAAACGCGAAGGGTATCGGAGGGATTTTTCTGTTCTCGTTATCGTGATTTCTCCTGATTCCATCGGCTGGCGAAGCGTCTCAAGCACATCCCTGCGAAATTCAGGAAGTTCATCAAGAAAAAGTACGCCATTATGTGCCAGGCTGATCTCACCCGGGGCAGGACGCGAACCGCCTCCTGCCATGGCCGCGTATGAAATCGTATGATGAGGCGAACGAACAGGACGCTCACAAAGAAGACCGTTGGTTTTTAGCTGGCCCGCTATACTGTATACTTTCGTTGTTTCCAGAGCTTCATCGCGCGACAGATCCGGAAGAATTGTCGGGAACCGCTTCGCAAGCATGCTCTTGCCCGCCCCGGGAGGCCCCAAAAGCAGTACATTATGTCCACCACTCGCGGCCACCTCTAGCCCTCTTTTAATGTGTTCCTGCCCTTTAACATCCTTAAAATTCAGATCATTATAATCTGTTCTGCTGAAATATTCTTTATCCACCTCTATTACATTGAGGGATTTAATACCTTTAATATGATCAATGGCCTGCCGTAAGGACCCCGCCCCATAGACATCCATTTCTTCTACATTCGCAGCTTCATTCGCATTGACTTTCGGAACAATAAAACTTTTATAGACATTTTTTAAAGATATTGCCAATGGTAAAGCCCCTCGAAAAGCTTTAAGGCGGCCGTTTAAGGAAAGCTCTCCGCAAAAAATTATGCCTTCGAGTTCCTCTTGTTTGATAAGATCCGTTGCCGCCAAGATGCCTATTGCAATAGGAAGATCAAATCCAGCGCCTTCTTTCCTTACATTAGCCGGTGAAAGATTAACAGTAATTTTCTTTGCGGGAAAGCTATATCCGGAGTTGGTAATGGCCGAACGGATCCTGTCTCGGCTCTCTCTTATAGAAGTATCGGGGAGTCCTACAACAGAAAACGAAGGGAGCCCATTAGAAACATCCACTTCCACATCGACAGGAAAAGCATCCATTCCCATGATATAACCAGAAGAAACTTTGGATAACATATTTTACTCCTTTATTACAATAGCGTTCTTTACATGATTTAACGTTTTTAAATTACCCATCTTATTGAGGTTGATGGAGATAACATCTATTCGGCACGGTTCTCCATACAACCTATATTTCTTCAAATAAAACCTGCAGTTTTTTAGTATGTGTCCTTGCTTATCTTTGGTTATTGATGAAAGTGGCGAGCCGAACTTCTCGGAAATCCTGGTTTTGACTTCGAGAAAGACCGTAAAGTCGGCCTGCTTTGCCACCAGATCGATCTCACCGAAAGGCGTTGAAAAGTTCCTGTGCAATATCCAGTATCCTCTGGAAGCGAGAAACTTCTCGGCTATCCTTTCGCCAAGTCTACCGAGGCTTTGGTTGGTCCGGCTCACCGCTTCTCCCCTATTTTTCGTTGTAGCCCTCAAGGACCAGTTCTTCAAGCCCCTTGCGCATTTCCTTTGATGTGGGATGGAACGTATCATACCACTTTCCGTCCTTTCCCTGTTCTCTGGGCATGCTGACAAAAAGGCCGTTTTTGCCTTCGACAACCTTTAGCCCCTTCACCAGAAATGAGTCCAGGATCAAAAGGTCGCAGAACGCCTTTACCGGTCCATCCCCTTCCAAGGGATGTATCCTTTCGACTTTGACTATCGGCTTTTTTTCCATAACGACACCTCCTTTAGGATTTTATCGGTAGCTTCCCTGTCGCCGCTTTTCCAGGCTTCGTATATCATGACAAGCATCTTTGTTGTCTTCGAGTCGATGATCCACTTTCCGCCCATAAGCAGACAAGCAACAAGAAACTGCAGAAAATACTTTGTAAAAATAAAGGAAAGAATAAAAGCTATTACAGCTCCAAGAAACCAATAATTATTTTTCTTCATTAAAGACCTCTTTATTTGAGAAAAGTCCAGCCCGGAGGTGATCTCATGGGCTTCTACGACCAACTTTCGGCATTTTGTGCACCCGGCAAGATGCTTCTCGGCTGCCCTCCTCTCCTCCTGCGGAAGAGTGCCGCTTAGATACTCGCTTAAAATCTCTTCTGTCGGGCATAACCTGTTTTTCATTTTTCCTCCACTCTTATAGACAACTTTTTTATTCAAATTCTTTCAAATTTTTTTTCAAATTTTCTCTCAGCCGGTTTTTTGCCCTTCTTATGAGCGTGGCAACGGTGTTTTCCGGAATGCTCATTATTTTCGCGATATCCTTCTGTGTTTTTCCGTCATACAAGTTAAGCTTAAAGGCCAATTGCTGCCTGTCGCCAAGTTTTGCTATCTCCTTCTCCAGCATCTCTTTTATCTCCCTTGACTCAAGCATTTTCCCGGTATTCAGCTTACCTGAAGGCAGCAGCGAGCCCAGCGTAACACCGGGCCTATCCCGGTAAAGATCTTCATCGAGCGAAAGCGCGTCCCTTTCCAGTCTGAAAATCTTATTTTTGCAATAATTGTATGTCCTGTTTACAGAAACCATGGCAAGCCAGCTTCTTATGCACGCCGTATTCCTGACCCTGGAAAGCCTCTCTTTCTCCCAAATAAAGAGAAATATCTCCTGGACGATATCGTGAAACTCTTCTTTAGGCAGGTTCACATTCATCCTTTTAAGCTTGTAACGCACGCCCCTGGCGACAAGACCCTGGTAACGCCTGACAAATTCATCCCAGGCGGCGCGGTCCTTGTTGACACATTTTTGTATAAGCTGCTCCGTAGTCATGCTGTCTATTATATAACAGTATTGATATTTTATCAATATTTATTTAATTATTTATCAAAAGAATAAGGAAAAAGTGTACCGTTTAGGGTTGTAAGTGTTTTAGTTGAATAGTGTTAGGGTGAGGTAAAGCGGTCCCTTATTATAAGGATTTAATAAATTCTTTGAAGTATTGCGGGTTTTTTAGATTCAGTAATCTTTCCCTGCTTCTTTCCAGGTCTTTATAAGAAAGGTTTTCTATATCTTCCAGGGTATACTCTAACATATTTTCCGGCTTCCTCTTAGTAATTATCGCGACTCCCATATCACAATTTAACACAAAAACATTTAAATCGCGGTGGATCGATCTAAGATAAACGATTGTTTTCCACACATCCCCGGTCCATAATCCCGTCCATCCGGGTAAATTTAAACTTCCGACGTGTTTGATCGATTTTGCCGGAAAGCCGATCGTCTCATTTGGTGGATTGCAGTCATGGATGATAATAACACCGTCTTCTTTCAAATATTTCAAGGAATTCAGGACATCTTTTAATGACTACTCGTAGGTATGAAGTCCGTCTATCAGAACAACATCCAGGCGTTTTTTAGTTAAAACTTTTGGCTCCATTTTGAAAAAATCATCACTTGTCATCTTATAGTATTCATTAAAGATATTCGTTCTATTTTTGAAACAATATCTGATTTTTTTCCTTCCAGAGATGATAAGTTTAGGATCAATCGCGATTTTTTTGGGAGCTTTTATATCAAGAAAGCATTTTCCAGTGTAAATTCCTATTTCTAAATAAGTTTTTGCTCTTTTTTTATCAATAATTTCCTGTATTGCAATTTTTTTGTTCAAGGCCAACTGCTCTTTATTCTTCATGATACTTTCCTTTTTTGATGAGATAGGAGGGGCGGGTTTTGTACAGGAGGGCTTCGGTAATGATCAGAATTATCAGCATAAACCCGCAGAAATAGACGAAAGTGTCTCCATATATGGTGTAGGGCGTACGGGTGGCGGATACCTTTACGTTGTCCGTCGCGTATCCCTCGACGAAGGTGTCTCTTGCGCCCTTCATGACCCTCGAGCGGATCCTCCCGTCCGAATCCACGAAACAGGACACTCCCGTGTTGGCGGCCCGGACTACCGGGGCCCTGTTTTCCACGGCCCTGAAGACAGAGGCCTGGAGGTGTTGTTCCGGGGCAGCCGTTCGGCCAAACCAGGCGTCATTCGTCATGACGACAAGAAAATTGGCTCCACGCCTTACGTATTCTCTCGCAAGTTCCGGAAATATGTCCTCGAAACAGACCAAAACGCCGAACTTATAAAAGTTCGTCCGCCGCTTTATGGCTCCGTCAGCCATATTTGATGAAGAGAAGGACTTCATCGGGAAAAGTGTGTACTCTCTCCCTCTTTTAAAGTCCCCTATCGGCTTGTCAATGTACTTTCTTACAAAGGAAAGTTTATCGCCCAGCGGAACATACTCCCCGAAAGGCACCAGATGAAGCTTATCGTATCTTTTCGTGAACTCGCCTTTTTCCGAATACAGGATAGCATCATTAAAATAACCTTTTCCGTTATCATAAACCGCGCCGGTCAATATCGGAACTCCTGTCTCGGCGGCAAGTTCCCTTATTTCTTTCGCCCCCGTCTCTTCATTATAAATAAGATGGGGGTAGGCGGTCTCCGGCCATATTATCATGCTGGGGTCGTCCTTGCTTGCTTCGCGTGTCAGGACGCTATATTCGTTTATTATATCTTTCGCGTAAGCGGGATCCCACTTCAGCTGCTGCGGAATATTTCCCTGGATAACGCTCATGCGGGGGCTCCCCCAGATCTTGTAATTTTCCAGCCTGTACGTCCCGTACATGGACGAGACAAGGATAAAGAAAAGCGCCATCATCATGTAGCCCAGTTTTCTTTCCACCCTTACAAGGTAACCGAAAGCGGCCATGTTGAACATCACTATCAAAAATGAAACCCCGTAGGCGCCCGTGAAGTCGGCGATCTGGATGAGGTTTATGTTCTGATACTGCGAGTAAGCAAGAAGCCCCCAGGGAAATCCTGTGAAGATGTGGCCGCGGATATATTCAAGGGCGACCCAGAAAAAAGGCAGAATAAAGATGTCGGCGGCATATTTCAAGATGATCCTGGCAACAAGCCCGAAAAAACCAAAGAAAAAGGCAAGAGCAAGGACCAAGATCACCATCCCGAGAATACTGACGTTCACAAGCCAGTACAAAAGGCACCCGAAAAAGACAACTCCCGAAAGATATGACCAGAGGAAGCTCATCCTCTCGTCGCTGCGCTTTATGACAAACAGAAGCGGAACGAGAAACACCCACGCCAGGACGGAATAATTAAAGGGGGGAAATGCGAGAAAGCCCAGCACTCCGGATGTGACCGCCAGGAGGGGCTTGAGTAAGTTTTCTTTTATAGGTTTCTGCCGCAGCATTTCTTGTATTTCTTGCCGCTTCCGCATGGACATGGATCGTTTCGTCCTACTTTGGGGGTTTCGCGCCTGTAAGTTACGCCCTGTTTCGGCTCGGGAGGGCCTAAAAACTCCTCAGGCGCGCCGGGCGCGCCGGGTTCGCCGGGGCGGCCCTTGTCGTAAAAGTCATCCTGACCGGCGGAAGAGATGCCGATAGCGGAGTAACCCTTGTGCTCAAGCGTCTCTTCCTCCGGCTTGAAGACAGCTTTTTTATACTGCTCTTCCATTGCTGATATTTTTATTACCCGCTCGGCGGTCTCTTCGTCTATTTTGACCATAAGTTCCGTAAACATACGAAACGCTTCGTGCTGGAACTCGACAAAAGGGTCTTTTTGCGCGTATGCCCGCCATGAGATGCCTTCCCTCAGGTCGTCAAGCTCCCTCAAGTATTCCTTCCAGTTTGAATCTATGACGGAGAGCATGACCATCTTCTCAAGGTACCGCATCCTTTCTTCCCCGAGAAGCTTCTCTCTTTTGGAATATCCCTCTTTGGCCACGTTCATCACTAGATCCATTACTTCTTCGGCTGTTTTGCCTTCAAGGGCGGCGGGCTTGACGTTGACCGCATAACGGTACATTATATTTTTCGCAAGGACCTTGGCGTCAGGATTCTCTTCCCATGTCTCAAGAAGCGCCTCCAGGCTGGCGGCAAGGCTTTCGTAAAACTCGTTCTTAAGGTCACCTTCCTCCAATACCATCCTGCGCCTCTTGTAAAGGACCTCCCTCTGCTGGTTCATGATATTGTCGTACCTGAGGAGGTGCTTCCTTACCTCGAAGTTCTGTGATTCGACCCTTTTCTGCGCGGTCTGTACGGACCTTGTGATCAGCGGGTTTTCAATGACCTCGCCTTCCTCCATCCCCAGGCGTTCCATCACGGCCTTGATCCTGTCGGAACCGAAGATCCTCATGAGGTCGTCTTCCAGTGAAAGATAAAACCTGCTTGAGCCGGGGTCGCCCTGCCTTCCGGCGCGCCCCCTGAGCTGGTTGTCGATCCTCCTTGCCTCGTGACGTTCCGTCCCGATAACATGAAGCCCTCCCAGATCGACCACCTCTACATGTTCCTTCGCCGTCTTCTCTTTGTATTCATCGAGGAATTTTCTATAGGCGTTCTCTTTCTCCGTTTCTTCCTCGATCTCAAGCCTGACAACGGCGTCACTGGCAAGATATTCGGGGTTGCCGCCAAGCAGTATGTCGGTCCCGCGACCCGCCATGTTCGTCGCGATAGTAACGCCGCCAAATCCTCCTGTCTGGGCGATAATGTGCGCTTCTTTCTCATGATATTTTGCATTCAGAACGTTGTGCTTTATTCCGCGCGAGTTAAGAATCTTGCTCAGCCGCTCGGACTTTTCGATCGATACCGTGCCTACAAGAAGCGGCCTTCCCTTTTTATTCCACTCCTCGATCTCGTCCGCCACTGCCTCAAACTTCTCTTTTTCCGTTTTGTATATCCTGTCGCCCATGTTGTCGCGCTTCAAGGGCTTGTTAGTGGGGATCTGGATGACCGGCAAAAGATAAATGCTCTCAAACTCCATCTCCTCCGTCTTGGCCGTGCCCGTCATACCCGCCAGTTTGTCGTACATCCTAAAATAATTTTGGAGGGTTATTGTCGCCAGCGTCTGGCTTTCCTTCTGCACCTCGACGCGCTCCTTGGCTTCCAGCGCCTCGTGAATACCTTCCGAGAAGCGGCGCCCCGGCATCATCCTTCCGGTAAACTCGTCCACTATTACGATCTTGTTGTCTTTGACAACATAATCCACGTCCCTGTTAAAGAGTATGTAGGCCTTGAGGAGCTGCTTGACGCTGTCAACGTTCCTCTGCTGTTCGACATAAGATGAGGTAAGTTCGGTTTCGCGCGCTATTTTTTCCTCGTCCGGCATTTCTTCGTCAACCAGTTCTGCCAGCTTGGCTTCGATGTCTTCCAGCATAAATTCCAGGTTGAACTTCTCGCGCATCAGTTTCTGTCCGCGGGCGCTGAAAGTCGCCTCGCGCGTTTTCTCGTCGTAAATGTAATAAAGCTCTTCCAAAAGTTCATGCTTCTCCTTCTCCATCACTTTGCTGTCTAAAAGGGATTGAGCCTTATCAAGCATATTCTTGGCGTTTCTGTCTTTAAGGACTATGTCCAGAAAATCCCTGTTTTTAGGATCGGCCTTATGGATAAGATAAAGGAGATTGCCTGCCTCTTCTTCCTTGTTTTCCCTCATGTTGGACTTGAGCCGCGACAGGTAATCGCCGATAAGCCTTCTCTGGGCCCTCACGACTTCCTCGACGACCGGCCGCATCCTGTTGTACGCTTCGTTAGGCTCATCCACGGGCCCTGAAATAATAAGCGGGGTTCTGGCTTCATCGACCAGTATCGAGTCGACCTCGTCAACGATCGCGAAGCCAAGCATGCCCTGGACCATGTCCTCTTTGTCCGCGACCATATTGTCCCTGAGGTAATCAAAACCGAATTCGTTGTTCGTGCCGTAAACTATATCGGAAGCGTACGCTTTTTTCCGGTCTTCCGGCCTCATGTCGTGCTGGATAACCCCCACGGTAAGCCCCATAAACTTATAGACCGGCCCCATCCATTCGTAGTCCCTTTTCGCCAGATAGTCGTTAACGGTGATCACGTGCGCCCTTGCCCCCGCGAGCGCATTAAGCGTCGCCGGCAGGGTCGCGACCAGTGTTTTACCTTCACCCGTGGTCATCTCCGCAATCTTGCCCTGGTGAAGGACAATGCCGCCCAAAAGCTGAACGTCAAAATGTCTGAGGCCTATCGTCCTTTTGGCGGCTTCCCTGACAACGGCAAAGACCTCGGGCAGGAGGCCCTCAAGAACGCTGTTCTTGACTTCCTTCAGGCGTTTTTTATGCTTGTTCT
>JBHIBX010000023.1:0-10214 GCA_046759285.1 Candidatus Omnitrophota bacterium | reverse complement strand
GAACTTTTTCTGGAAGTTACGATCGGAGTGGATAAAGATAAAACCGTTCAGGAAGGACATTTTATCACGACCAAGGTCGAAGAGAACGTGTGTAAAGCCATGGAGGACGTTGAAGGGGTGGTAGTGCACGTAGAACCGGAGCGGGAGGCCCATTAACATGAAAATGGAATGGAAGGTGCGCGAACCAAATTCGCGGCTTCAGAAGGCCCTTTCCGAAGCTTTGGGCACGTCTCCCATCTTCGCACAGCTGTTGCTTAACCGCGACATAAGAACGCCTGAGCAGGCTCAGGCTTTTCTTTTCGGCAGTCTTTCCGACTGTCATGATCCATTTCTTATGAAGGACATGGAAAGAAGTGCCTCCAGAATAAAGGAAGCGGTCGACAAAAAGGAAAAGATACTTATTTACGGCGACTACGACGTTGACGGGGTGACTTCCATGGCGCTTCTTTCGTATGTTCTGGAAGAACTTGGAGCGGATTACACAACGTATATTCCGAACCGCCTGGAAGAAGGGTACGGACTCAACATAAGAGGAGTGGCCCAGGCCAGGGAAGAGGGCGTCAAGCTTCTTGTCACGGTCGATTGCGGCATCAATTCGATGGAGGAAGTCGCTTGCGCCAATAATTACGGGATAGACGTGATCATAACGGACCACCACGAAGTCAAGGAAAACGAGCTTCCTCCCGCGTACGCGATAGTCGACCCGCACAGGCCGGATTGCAGGTATCCTTTCAAGCATCTTGCGGGTGTGGGCGTTGCTTATAAACTTGCCCGTGCCCTCATGAAAGGAAACGAAGAGGTGGCAGATCGGCATCTGGACCTTGTAGCCCTCGGGACCATCGCGGATATATCGCCCCTTAGTGGGGAGAACAGGATATTATCAAAGATAGGCCTCCGGCAGCTTCAGGATACCGATAAAGAGGGACTCAAGGCCTTGATGGAGGCGGCACGGATAAACCAGAAGGCGCTCACATGCCGGCATATCGGATTTATAATCGGCCCGCGAATAAACGCCACAGGACGCGTTGGTTCGGCAAATACCGCACTGGAACTTTTGATGTGCAAAGACCCCACAAGGGCGCGCGAAATTGCGAAGGAACTGGATAAACAGAACCGGAACCGCCAGACGATCGAGAAAGATATATTAAAGGAAGCGATCGAGAGAACGGAAAATGAACTGGACGTAAAAAAGGATAAGGTGATCGTTTTAGCCGACGAAGGGTGGCATCCCGGTGTCCTGGGGATAGTGGCTTCCCGGCTTGTCGAAGAATATTACCTGCCGACGATACTGATAGCCCTGGAAGACGACATAGGCAGGGGTTCCGGCAGGAGCGTTGACGGCTTCGACCTATTCAAGGCTATTATGTCGGCGGGCGAATACCTTATCACTTTTGGGGGTCATGAAGCTGCGTGCGGCATCAGGATCAGAAAAGGCTGCGTGGACGGTTTTCGGGAAAAACTCAATAAAGTTGCTTGGGAGTTTTTTCCCGAAAAGGAAGAAATGCTCCCGGAACTCAATATAGATCTTAATCTGCCCATCTCTTACATAGGAGTCAAGCTTATAGATGAACTTCGCATGCTTATGCCCCACGGTCCCGGGAATGTCGCCCCGGTTTTTTCGACCAACGGCATGAAGGTGAAGAATAGGCCTCGCGATATAGGCAGAAACGGATTTAAGTTTCTGGCTGAATGCGGAAACATTGTTTGCGAGGCAGTGACGTTCAGAAAAAATGATGTTGTAAAACCAAAACCGGGGAGCGTCGTAAATCTTGCCTATACGCCTTCCATCAACAGTTGGGAGGGGATCGATTCTATCCAGCTGGGCATCAAAGACCTTCAGGTAGTGGCTTAGGCGGCTTTTTTTACTTTACCGGCCTTGATGCATTTCGCGCACACCTTTATTTTTTTCTTTTTGCCTTTGATGAGGGCGTGGACTGTCTGGAGGTTAGGGGTGAAACGGCGCCGAGTAACGCCGGTGATCTTCTGGCCGACTCCGCCTTTGCTTTTAGCAAGACCCCTGCGGCTTATCGATTTGCCGCTTACAGGTTTTTTGCCGCAGATATAACATTCCCTTGCCATCTTAAAACCTTTCTTTTATAATGAAAATCGCGCGAAACAGGTGCAAATGATATCATAATAACAAATATTATGCAAGTGAAAAAAACAGCTACAGACGTTCCTGTCAGGTACATCAAAGGCGTGGGGCCGAAAAAGGCTTCTCTTTTCGGAAAGCTGGGGGTAGAGAACATATCTGACCTCCTGTACTATCTTCCGCGGCGTTACGAAGACAGGACAAGCATAGTGGACGTTGAAGACCTGCGGCCGGGCGAGATACAGGCCACGACGGGCAAGGTCCTCAAAACGAGCTCCTTTACCGTCAGAACAGGGAAGCTGATATTCCAGATGGAAGTCGGCAAGCCCGGGCGAAGGGTTTTCGCTGTCTGGTATAACCAGCCGTTTCTCAGGAACACGTTCTCCGTAGGGCAGACCGTTATGCTCTACGGTAAAGTCGAAATGCAGAAACGCCTCCAGTTCACCCATCCCGCCTTTGAGATCCTGGACAACAAAGATATCAAGGAATCGCTGGACGTGGGAAGGATCGTCCCCGTTTATTCTCTGACGGAAGACTTGAACCAGAGGTATGTCCGCAAGACCGTGAATCATGCCATTCACGCGCATATAGGCGAGATGCCGGATTGCCTGCCTACTTATATCAGGGCCAAGAAGAAGATGGCCGATATCAGGTTCGCATTGGAGAACATACACTTCCCTTATTCTTTCGATAATCTCGATAAAGCTTATAAGAGGCTGGTTTTCGAGGAATTTTTTATTCTCCAGGTCATCATGGCGCTGAGGCGTAAAAGGGTGACAAAGAAAGGCATAAAGCACGAAGTGCGAGAAGGTCTTCTGGAGAGGTTTGAGGGGCTCTTCGATTTTGAACTTACGCGTGAGCAGAAAAAATGCATAAAAGAGATAGAACAGGACATGTCGAGCGAGAAGACGATGTATAGATTGCTCCAGGGCGACGTCGGAAGCGGAAAGACGGCAGTGGCGATGTACACGATCCTCCTTACGGTCCAGAATGGCCATCAGGCTGCCGTGATGGCCCCGACCGAGATACTCGCGCGCCAGCATTATGTGACGATAAGCAAAGAACTCATGCCGCTCGGCCTGAATATCAGGCTCCTTATAAGCGGCATCGATAAAGAATCTCGGGAGAAGATAAAAGGGGAACTCGGGCGCGGTGAAGTAGACGTTGTCATAGGCACTCATTCGCTTATACAGGAAGACATCGATTACGCCGATCTGGGACTTGTTATCATTGACGAGCAGCATAAGTTCGGGGTCGATCAGAGAAAGGCGCTGCGCGCGAAAAGCAGCATGGCTGACACGCTAGCCATGACGGCGACACCCATACCAAGGAGCCTGGCCCTCACGATTTATGGGGACATGGATATTTCCGTGCTCCGCGAAAAACCTGTCGGCAGGGAAGAAGTGACAACTTACTGGGTGGGAGATGAGCGGAGGGAAGCCGTTTACGGATTTATCCGCGATGAGATCAAAATGGGAAGGCAGGCCTTTGTAGTTTATCCCAGGATCAAGAAGACAGGCGCCTTAAATCTTCTTTCGGCCGAGGAGATGTTCGAGCGTTTGAGCAAAGACGTCTTTCCGGATCTGCGCCTTGCTCTCATTCACGGGCGCATGGCTGTCGAAGAAAAAGACAAAATAATGAAAGACTTCAGGAATAAAAATTATGATATTTTAATTGCAACAACTGTTATAGAAGTAGGGATCGATATCCCGAATGTTACGGTTATGCTCGTGGAGCACGCCGAAAGGTACGGTTTGGCCCAGCTGCATCAGCTTAGAGGCCGGATAGGCCGCGGCGAACATGCCTCTTATTGTATTCTCATGGGCGAACCTGCGACAGACGCTTCTACTGAACGTCTTTCCACGATGACCGAGACGCATGACGGATTCGAGATAGCGGAAAAGGACCTCGACATCAGGGGGCCGGGTGAGTTTCTTGGAACAAGGCAAAGCGGCCTCCCCGAACTTAAGGTCGGTAATATCGTCCGTGATTTTACGATAATGGAAGAAGCGAGAGAAGAAGCCTTTCGCCTGGTAAAGGAAGATCCCGCCCTGGTAGACCCGCGCCATGCGGGAATCAGGGAAAGCATCAACGAACGTTTCAGGGGAAAAATACACCTCTAAAGTAGCCGGGGTTTAAACCCCGGCTACTCTTGTGGATAACTTGGAGTGAAGAATGCGCATTATTGCAGGAGAGTTCAGGGGGCGCAGGATAAAGCAGCCCGAGTCCAAAGCGGTCAGGCCGACAAAGGACAGGATAAGAGAAGCGGTTTTTAATGTTATAAAGGAGCGCGTTCCTCGGGCGTTTGTCCTGGACCTTTTTGCGGGAAGCGGGGCATACGGCCTGGAAGCGCTTTCAAGGGGAGCGCGAAAAGCCGTATTTGTCGAAAAAGACAAAGAGTGCAGCAGCGTGATCAATGACAATATCAGCCTGCTTGGCGCTGAAGAGCGTTCGGAAGTGATTGCACGTGACGTATTTGGATCGCTGGAGGGGTTAAAGAAGGATAAAGAGAGGTTTGATCTGGTGTTTGCTGACCCTCCATACGGCAAAGGCATGGCTAAAAAAACCTTGATTAAGATAAACCATTATGATATATTAAACCACTCTGGCATAATAATAATAGAACATAATACAGAGGAGGAGCTCCCCGAGAGTGAAGGGGATGTTTCTATTTTAAAGAGAAAGACTTACGGAAATATCTACATATCCGTTTATTCCAGAGAATGACGAAAATAGCAGTTTATCCAGGAACGTTCGATCCCGTGACATACGGCCATCTTGACGTTATTGAGAGGGTTTCCTCGCTTTTTGATAAGGTCTTTGTCGCCGTCGCTCACAGCGGCGAGAAAAAAGCGCTTTTCTCGGTTGAGGAGCGCGTTGCCATGCTCAAGGAAGCTGTCTCGGAATACGACAATGTAGAGGTGGAGGATTTTGAAGGCCTGGCAGTAGATTACGTAACGAGTAAAGGCGCCAAGGTCATCGTAAGGGGCCTCCGCATGATATCAGACTTTGAATACGAATTCCAGATGGCACTTACCAATAGAAAGGTAAATCCCGAGATCGAGACCATATTCATGATGCCTAACGAGGTGTATTCTTATTTATCGAGCAAACTTATCAAGGAGATCGCGTACATGAAAGCGGACGTTTCGAAATTTGTCCCCAAGAACGTTGAAAAGAAACTGAAAGAAAAGATCCAGGAAGAATGAAAAGACTTTTGGAACTAAGAAAAAAAGCAAAGAAAGAAAAGAAAAAAATCGTTCTACCAGAAGGGGATGACGCGAGGATCGTCAAAGCCGCTGCGTTCATAGTTCAAGAGGGGATAGCGAATGTAATATTGCTGGGCGATCCCGACGACATGACAAAATTGGCAGGAGAATGTGGCTGTTCCTTGGACGGTGTTGAGATCATCGACCCCTCAGAGCATGACAAAAAGCAGGAGATTGTTGATACTTATTATGAGCTGCGCAAGCCAAAAGGGATGACTTCGGGAGAAGCCAGGCAGACCGTAATGGATAATTTTGTTTTCTACGGGGCCGTGATGACGAGGATAGGTCTGGCAGATGGTTTTGTCGCCGGTGCGAACCACACGACATCAAGTGTGGCAAGGGCGGCCATACAGTGTCTTACGCTCGACAAAGATATAGGGACGGTTTGCAGTTCGTTTATCATGGAAATGGAAGACCGCACTTTCGGTGAAGAAGGGCTTTTCGCGTATGGGGATTGCGCGGTTATCCCGCACCCTTCTTCGCGACAGCTCGTAGGGATAGCGATTGCCACAAGTGACATTTTTCATAAAATGTTTGACATAACACCGCGCGTGGCCATGTTAAGCTATTCTACAAAAGGTAGTACGACAACAAAGGAGGAAACAATAGGTACCATCCGGACGGCGCTGGAAATGATCAAACAAAAAAGGCCGGACCTTATTATCGACGGTGAATTACAGCTTGACGCTGCGATAGTTCCGGAAGTAGCGAAACGTAAATGTCCTGACAGTAAAGTAGGCGGCCGTGCGAATGTCCTTATATTTCCCAACCTTGATGCCGGCAATATCTCGTACAAGCTCACCCAGCGTCTTGGAAAGGCCAGGGCCGTAGGTCCTGTGCTGCAGGGACTGGACAAACCCTGCAGCGACCTCTCCCGGGGCTGCAGCTGGGAGGATGTCGTGGATGTTGTTGCCGTCACGGTCATAAGAGCTAAAGGATAAAATTAAGTGTACATACTAGTTATAAATTGCGGTTCATCGTCCGCGAAATATGATCTTTTTGACACTCATAAAGAATCTTCAATATGCAGAGGGATCGTTGAACGTATAGGCGAGAAACAGTCTCTTCTTACGCACGAATGCGAAGAATGTGAAAAGGTCCAGAAAGAAATTCCCTGCTCTAATCATCACCAGGCTATCGAGATCATAAGGGATGCATTAACAGATAAAGAGTCAGGAGCCTTAAATGATGTCAGTGATGTTCTGGGGGTAGGGCACAGGGTTGTTCATGGAGGAGAGGAATTCAACGAAAGCACGTTGATAGACGATGAGGTCCTGAAAAGCGTCGAAAAGTTCAGCGAACTAGCTCCTTTGCATAATCCCCCTTCGCTCGAAGGTATTAAGGCGTGCATGAAAATATTTATAAATGTGCCCCAGATAGCGGTCTTCGATACCGCTTTTCACCAGTCGATGCCGGAGCACGCTTTTTATTACGGCATACCGTATGAGCTCTATGAAAAATATGGAATAAGAAAATACGGATTTCACGGGACAAGCCATCGGTACGTTTCAATGAAAGCAGCGGAACTTTTATCAAGACCACTTGGAGAGATCAACCTTATTACGGTGCATCTGGGCAACGGATGCAGCATAGCGGCTGTTTCAAAAGGCAAAAGCATCGACACCTCCATGGGCTTTACTCCGCTGGAAGGGCTTTTGATGGGGACGCGTTCGGGCGACCTTGATCCGGCTGTCGTGACTTTTATCATGCAGAAGGAAGGCCTCAGCGCCGAAGAGATCAACGATCTCTTAAACAAGGAAAGTGGTCTTTTGGGGGTATCCGGTGTAAGCAATGACATGCGCGATATCCTTAAAGCGATCGATAAAGACGATAAGAGGGCAAGGCTGGCGTTTGACATTTTTGTTTACAGGATAAAGAAATACATCGGTTCCTACACGGCTGTTCTGGGGAATGTTGATGCGATCGTGTTTACCGCCGGTATCGGTGAAAACGTTCCACGAATAAAGGATAGCATCAAGGAGGAGCTCCGTAAGCTTCTAGGAGAGAAGACGGAGTTTTTGACCATCAGCACGAACGAGGAACTATTGATAGCAAAGGATACTTGCGAAATCGTAAAAGGAAGGGTAAAAAATGCCAAAAGTAAAACATAGACACTCTAAATCACGCGGGCGTAAAAGAAGAACTCACTACAAGGCTGACGCCCCGAACCTTGTAAAATGTTCTCAGTGCGGCAAAGTCAAAAGACCGCATTACGTCTGTCCGTACTGTGGTTACTATGCCGGAAGAGAAGTAAAGCACTTTGAGACAATAGAAGAACGCAAGGCCAAAAGAGAGAAGAAGCAGGTAAAAACATAACAAAGGTGGATCATGAAGATAGTCCTGGACGCAATGGGCGGGGATAGAGCGCCCGCGGCAACCGTAAAAGGCGCTGTCATGGCCGTCGACGAGTATGGGTATCATGTGACCCTCGTTGGACGGGAAGGCCAGATCAAGAAAGAGCTTGAAGGTTTCAGCTATCCGTCCGGCAAGATAACGATTTTTAATACTTCCGAATCGATAGGGATGGACGAGCCTGCGGCTCTTTCCGTAAGGAAGAAAAGGGATTCCTCCATCGTAAAGGGGATCGAGCTTTTGAAAAACGACGAGTTTGACGCGTTTGTTTCGGCCGGCAATACCGGTGCCGTTGTATGCGCGGGCACCCTGAGCTTGCGCCTTTTGCCCGGGGTTGACAGGCCCGGGATAGCCGTTATCTTCCCAACGCTCGCAAAGCCTGTCATGGTCATAGACGTGGGTGCCAACATCGATCCCAAGCCGTTGCATCTTCTCCAGTACGGCATAATGGGCGACGCGTATTCCAAACACATACTGGGCAAAAAAAATCCTACAGTCGCTCTTCTTAATATAGGCGAAGAAGAGACAAAAGGTACGGATTTTATCAAAGAAACACATACAATGCTGACAGAAAGCAAGCTGAACTTTATAGGCAACGTCGAACCAAAGGAAGTCTATCACGGCGTCTCCGACGTCGTTTTATGCGACGGTTTTATGGGGAATGTTTTTCTGAAAGTTACGGAAGGCTTCGCGGACGCGGCAGGCGAACTCCTGAAAAGAGAGCTTAAGGAAAGCACTGTTGTCACAAAGTTTGGGGCGCTTTTGGCGCTTCCGGCGTTTAGGAAGCTTAAGAAAAAGGTTGACGCCTCCGAATACGGCGGCGCGCCACTATTGGGTGTGGATGGACGCATTATTATCGCGCACGGCTCTTCCAACGCAAAGGCGATAAAAAATGCGATCAGGGCCGCCGGCGAATACGTCAGCCACAAGATCAACACTCACATTATCGAAGAACTGGAAAGTTACTAAAAGAGGGAACGATATGATAGAAGTTAAAAAAGCAGGGATACTTGGGGTAGGCAAATACCTTCCGCAGAACGTGCTTACTAACGCGGATCTGGAAAGAATGGTCGAAACGACCGACGAGTGGATAACGACCCGGACGGGCATCAAGGAAAGGCGCATTGCCGCTGAAAATGAAGCTGCTAGCGACATGGCCGCAAAAGCAGCACGCCATGCGCTCAAAAACGCGAACCTGAAGCCCAAAGATATCGATCTTATAATCGTTGCGACCATCACTCCTGATATGTTTTTTCCGTCTACGGCGTGTCAAGTTCAGCATAAACTGGGAATAGAAAACATTCCCGCGTTTGATATCGCCGTTGCCTGTTCGGGATATATTTACGGTTTAGTCATTGCTGACCAGTTCATCAAGACCGGCATGTACAAACATGCTCTTGTCATAGCTGCCGAGAAACTTTCAGCGGTGACAGATTGGGAAGACCGCTCAACCTGCGTTCTTTTCGGCGACGGTGCCGGTGCGGCAGTGCTCGGTCCGGTTACAGAAGGCGGTATTCTAAACGTCCATCTTGGAGCGGACGGCAGCAAGGGAGATCTCTTGCAGCTTCCCGCAGGTGGTTCGAGGATGCCGGCCTCTCTCAAGACCGTGGAGGATAAACTTCATACAATAAAGATGGAAGGCAACGTCCTTTTTAAGCATGCCGTTAAGATCATGGCGGACGCGGCACTGGCGGTAACGGAACCCTTAGGCCTTAAGGGTGACGACATAAGCATAATAATACCGCACCAGGCGAATATCCGGATACTCAACGCGCTTGCCAAGAGGATGGGGGTAGACCCCGCGAAAAAGGTTTACTTGAACATCGAAAAATACGGAAACATGTCGGCAGCTTCAAGCGCTGTCGCGTTGACTGAGGCTGTCGAAGAAGGCCGCATCAAGAAAGGCGATATTATACTGATGGACGCTTTTGGTGGCGGTTTAACATGGGGAGCTCTGGTAATTAAATGGTAGAGAAAAAGTTTGGTTTGTTGTTTCCCGGGCAGGGAGCTCAGGAAGTAGGCATGGGAAAAGAGCTGTATAATAATAATCATGCCGCACGCGAAGTATTTGACAGAGCAAGCGAAGTTATCGGAAAAGACCTTAAAAAGCTTTGTTTTGAAGGTCCGGAGGAGGAATTGCAGACAACGGCGAACAGCCAGCCCGCGATTTTCACTACAAGTATAGCCACGCTGAGCGTTCTTATGGATATCCTCGGCGAGAACGTCTCTTCGATCGGTTCGATCGCCATGGGATTGAGCCTGGGCGAACCCACCGCTCTGGTCGCCGCAGGCGCGCTGAATTTTGAAGATGGCCTGAGGTTCGTTGAGCGAAGGGGTTTCTTTATGGATGCGGCCGCGCAGAAAGAACCGGGGAAGATGGCTTCTATCATGGGACTTGAACTTGATAATGTCGAAGAACTGTGCAAGGGCATCGGAGGCTGCCAGGTAGCGAACCTCAACTGTCCGGGCCAGGTCATTATATCAGGCGTGGCAAGCAGAGT
>JBHIBX010000022.1:0-10274 GCA_046759285.1 Candidatus Omnitrophota bacterium | reverse complement strand
AAACAGGAGGGCCGGACTATTTGTACCAATTTACACGTTTTGAAAAAATATAATAAGGCGTTTTACGTAGTTTTGTTATCAACATCGACTAACCCGGGGAGCCAGTTTTAACGATTCAAATCTTGTAATCGAAACGCGCGGTATTATACTATATTAGTATATGTTCGAAAATCTTAACCTCATCGTAAAACAAATAAGCTCCTTTGTCTGGGGGCCTGCCTTAGTTATCCTCCTTCTCGGCACTGGAATATATTTTACCCTCCGGTTGCGTTTTATCCAGATATGGGAATTTTTTCATGGATGGTGGATAACTCTCGGTTTTTTCGAAAGTCCAAAACATAAAGGCGAAATAAGACACTTTCAGGCGCTTAGCACGGCGCTTTCCGCGACGATCGGTACGGGAAACATCGCCGGCGTAGCTACCGCGATAGCCCTCGGCGGTCCCGGGGCCGTTCTCTGGATGTGGCTTACCGGACTCTTCGGTATGGCGCTTAAATACGCTTCTTGCGTTCTTTCACTGAAGTACCGGGTCTTTTCGAAGGATGGGACAGTCGCCGGAGGTCCGATGTATTATCTTGAACGCGGTTTGGGCCTTAAATGGCTTGCCGTGATCTTTGCGATATGTACAGCCGTGACGGCCACGGTCATAGGAAATATGGTCCAATCCAATTCGGTCGCGGATGTCTTCAACACTTCTTTTAAAGTTCCGCATTTCGCTACCGGTATTTGCATGGCAATTCTAGTGTGGCTTGTTATAATGGGAGGGATAAAGAGGATCGGCAAAGTCACTCAGGTTATTGCTCCTTTTATGTGTATCGTCTATATGTTGGGTGCATTATATATACTTATTGTCAACGCCGACAAGATTATTCCGAGCGTACTTCTCATAGTTAAATATGCATTTACCCCGACAGCCGCAACCGGGGGATTTGCCGGCTCCGTAGTTCTTTTTACGATGAGGATGGGTGTTGCTCGCGGTATATTCTCGAATGAAGCGGGCTTGGACAGCGCTCCTATAGCCCATGCCGCGGCAAAGGAAGATGAACCTGTCCGCGAAGGGCTCGTCGCAATGTTGGGACCTTTTATCGATACTCTTGTTATCTGTACTTTGACGGCTCTGGTGATAATCGTTACTGGAGTCTGGTCGAGCGGACTCAACGGGGCTACACTCACCGCCAGCGCTTTTAAAGTGTCCATGCCCGTGAGAGGTGATTTTGTCGTCGGTTTCGGTCTTGTATTCTTTGCTTTGTCAACGACGATAGCCTGGTCATATTACGGCGACAGATGTATTTTTTATCTTTTCGGCGAAAAAGGCACAAGGCCGTATAAGTGGATATATTGTCTCTTGATTCCGATAGGCGCAATCGCTAAACTTGAACTTATATGGAATATAGCTGACATCGCGAATGCTTTTATGGCTATCCCTAATCTTATAGGGCTCTTAGGCCTGAGCGGCGTCGTGGTAGCGCTTACTGCGAGTTACAACAGGAGGCTCCGCATCGCGCGGAGCTTACATAAAAAGAAATGGTTTTAAAATAAATTCCACATCGGATGTGAAATATAGGAGGGAAGGCATGGCTAAACGCAGGACTTTGATTTTGGATGGCAGGACCATCAAGAAACTTATCACCATGAAAGAGGCGATACGCACGGCCGAAAAGGGATTCAAGTTTTACGGCCAGGGGAAAGTGCAGATGCCGCCAAAGGTGTACATCCATCTTGATAAATATTGCGGTGATTTCAGGGCCATGCCGGCGCATGTCGACGGCTTTAAGATGAGCGGGATAAAATGGGTGAACGTCCACCTGGAGAACAAGAAAAAAGGCCTGCCGACAGTCATGGCGATAATGATCTTAAGTAATCCGGCAACGGGTTTTCCGCTTTGTGTGATGAACGCCACGTATGCTACCGCCCTTAGGACAGGCGCGGCCGGAGGTATAGCGGCAAAATATCTCGCAAGGCGCGGTTCTAAAAAAGTTGCTCTCGTAGGCTGCGGAGTGCAGGCAAGAGCGCAATTAGCAGCCTTGAATGAAGTTCTCAATGTTAAAGAAATAAGTGTGTGGGGATGCAGAGCAGCGGAAATAAGAAAATTTATCAGGGGAATAGAAAAAAAGAAAAAGTGCAAGGTAAAGTTTGCCCGCACTATAGAAGAATGTGTTAGAGGCAGTGATGTGATCGTAACAACGACCCCTTCACGAAAGCCTCTGGTTAAACTTGAGTGGGTCAAAGAGGGTGCCCATATAAACGCTATTGGCGCAGATGCAAGGGGAAAACAGGAGCTTGATCCCCGCATACTGAAAAAGGGAAAGGTCGTGGTGGACGCCTGGGAGCAGGCAAGCCACAGTGGTGAGATAAACGTTCCCCTGAAGAAAAAACAGTTGTCAAAAAAAGACGTATGTGCAAATATAGGAGAGATAGTCGCGGGAAAGAAAAAGGGCAGAAGGAAAAAAGAGGATATCACGATATTCGATTCAACGGGACTTGCTGTCCAGGATATAGCAATAGCGGATCTTGTGTATAGAAAAGCCAGAAGACTTAATAAAGGAAAGTTTATTGAGTTCTAAGCGATGATCAAGATAACCGATAAACTCCTCACTGAGACCTCCGACAAAGCCGGGCACGCCGAGAGGAAAAGACATAACTATAATTTTCACAAAGACTTTGACGATCCGATAAACCGTATGATCAACGCCATGGAGAAAGGGGCATATTTTCCGCCGCATAAACACGAAAATCCCGACAAACGCGAAGTATTCATCATATTTAAAGGAAGAGTTTTGATGGTAGAGTTTAATGATAGCGGCAAAGTCACCGATTACATTATTCTCGATCCCGAAAAAGGCGACATGGGCGTTGAAATTCCGCCAAGGACGTGGCACACACTCGTGCCGCTTGAAAAAGTCTCGGTTCTTTATGAAATAAAAGACGGTCCTTATGATAAAAATGTCGATAAGACCTTCGCGGAGTGGGCTCCGAAAGAAGGCGAAGAAGGAGCGAAGGAGTTTGTGGATAAGATTTTAATGGAATTAAATGTAGCATGAAAAAGAAAACCGTAAAAACGAAAAAAGCCCTTTTGGTTGTAGATATTCAGAACGATTTTTGTCCCGGCGGAACTTTGGCCGTTCCGGAGGGAGATAAGGTAATCCCGGTTCTTAACAAGTATATAAGACTCTTTTCAAGAAAAAGTTTTCCTGTTTTCGCCTCCCGTGACTGGCATCCGAAGCAAACAAAACACTTTAAAAAGCACGGAGGTGTATGGCCCGTGCATTGTGTGCAAAACACTAAAGGGGCGGCATTTCACCCGAAGCTGAAATTACCCAAAAGCGCGATAATGCTTTACAAGGGGATGGACCCCCAAAAGGACAGTTATTCGTGTTTTCAGGCCTATGATTCGAATAACACGAGGTTTACAAAGATATTAAAGGATATGGGGATAAAGGAGTTTTATATCGGAGGCCTTGCGACGGATTACTGTGTCAAATGGACAACCAAGGATGCTTTAAGGCGCGGATTTAAGGTCAAAGTGCTTACCGATGCTGTAAAAGGCGTAGACTTAAGACGCGGGGATTCCGAAAAAGCGATAAAGCAAATAGTAAAACGCGGCGCTAAAAAGGTTACCTATCAGAAAGTATTAAAGTCAATGGGATGAGGTGAGGGTAATGGCAAGAGCAGCTTCGCCTAAAAAAGTCAAAAAAAGAGACAACTCGGTCGTCAAGTTCAATAAGGAAAAGATTTCGCGGGCGATTGGGAGAGCAGCGTTTGAAGTCCTCCAGAATAAAGCAAAGTCCCGCGCCATAGCAAGCGCGGTCACAGACATAGTGATTAAAAAAATCGCCTCTTTATACAAGGACAGAACACCCGGTGTTGAATCCATCCAGGACATAGTCGAGATGGCACTGATGAGTGAGGGGTACAGCCACATAGCCAAAAGCTATATTTTACACAGGGAAAGGCACAGGGAAATACGTCTTGCTAAATCAGCCTTGGGCCTTAAAGACGACCTGAAGCTCCCAATAAACACCATGGAGGTCCTGAGGAAAAGATATCTCCAGAAAGACGACGAAAGGAACATAATAGAGACTCCAAGCGAACTTTTCAGGAGAGTGGCCTCATCCGTTGCAAAAGCCGAGAAGAATTTTAGATCCAGAAAAAATGCGAGAGAAATAGAAGAAAACTTTTACCAGATGATGAGAAATCTGGAATTCATACCGAACTCGCCCACGCTGATGAACGCCGGGACCTCCCTGGGGCAGCTTTCGGCCTGCTTTGTTATTCCTGTGGAAGATTCAATGGAAGGCATATTTGACGCCCTGAAAGACATGGCCGTAATACACCAGACCGGGGGCGGCACGGGTTTCAGTTTCTCGGAGCTTCGGCCAAAAGGAGACCTTGTTACCTCAACAAAAGGGGAAGCCTCGGGCCCCGTGTCCTTCATGAGCATATTTGACCAGGCTACAGGCGTCATCGTCCAGGGAGGCAGGAGACGCGGCGCGAACATGGGGATACTGAAGTGCGACCACCCTGATATCGTCGAGTTTGTCGGTTCGAAAATCGATAAAAGCAGTTTCTCCAATTTTAACCTGTCCGTAGGCATAACCGATAAGTTCATGGAAGCTGTGAAGAAAAACAAGGAATTTAGTCTTGTAAACCCGAGAACGGGAAAACGCGTAAGAAAAGTCAAGGCAAGGGCCGTTTTTGACCTTATAATCAATTCCGCCTGGCGTACGGGTGATCCGGGTCTTGTGTTCCTGGATGAAATAAACAGAAAAAATCCGACATCACGGATCGGGAACATCGAAGCTACTAACCCCTGCGGAGAGCTCCCGCTTCTTCCTTATGAAAGCTGTAATCTTGCCTCCGTTAATCTGGCGAAGATGGTCAAAGGAAAATCCCCGGATTGGGATAGGATCAAAGAGAGCGTTAGATGGGGAGTGCGCTTTTTAGATGACGTGATCGAAGTTAACAAATTTCCTTTAGAAGAGATAAAAAGGATCACCTTCGCCAACAGAAAGATAGGCTTGGGCGTTATGGGGTTTGCGGACATGCTGATCAAGTTGGGCATCCCTTATAATTCGAAAAGGGCCATCGACCTTGCAGGTACTCTTATGCGTCTCATTCATAAGGAGTCTTTGAAGGCATCCGCAAGTTTAGCAAAAGAAAGAGGCGTTTTCCCGAATTTCAAAAAGTCTGTTTACACGAAAAAGGGCATAAGAATCCGGAACGCGACGGTCAACACTATTGCGCCTACCGGTACGATAAGTATTATAGCAGGGTGCTCGAGCGGTATCGAACCCCTGTTTGCCGTAAGCTTTGTGCGCAACATCCTGTCCGGCACGAAACTATTTGAGATCAACCCGCTCTTCGAAGAAGCTGCCAGAAAGAAAGGCATATACAAAAAGAGGGTGCTTTCGGATATTGCGAAGAACGGGTCTCTAAAGAACATTAAGGGAATTCCGGAAGAGATGAAGAGAATATTTGTAACAGCTTTTGACGTAACGCCCGAGGACCATCTTCGCGTCCAGGCAGCTTTTCAGAGATATACCGACAACTCTGTTTCAAAGACGATAAACCTCCCGCAGGATGCGACCGTGGAGGACGTAAGAAAGATATATCTTATGGCGCACAAATTGAAATGCAAAGGTATAACTATTTACAGATACGGAAGCAAGGAGGAGCAAGTGCTTTCCTTTGATTATAGACAGAAGAAAAAGCCTCCCGTTCAGGAAAACATGATGACGGCCGAATCGGAATATTCGGGAGGATGTGTTGTAAGAACCTGCCCGTTTTAAAAAGGAGGTAGATCGTGAAGATTACAAGCCCCGAATTCGAAAATAACAAGATAATCCCTTCGAAGTTTAGTTGCCAGGGAGATGATATTAATCCCGCCCTCATCATCGAAGATATCCCCTCAGAAACCAAGAGTCTTGCATTGATAGTGGACGACCCGGACGCCCCGATGGGGACATGGGTTCACTGGGTAGTCTACGACATGCCCGTTTCCTCGCGTGTCGATGAGAACACGATTCCCGGAAAACAGGGAATGAATGACTTCGGGAGGAAGGACTGGGGAGGACCCTGCCCGCCTTCAGGGACCCACCGTTACTTTTTCAAAGTATATGCCCTGGACGGCGAACTCGGCATAAGCGAGGGGATCAGTAAAGGAACGCTTGAAAAAGCGATGGAAGGTCACATCCTCGACAAAGCGGAGCTGGTAGGGCTTTATAAAAAGGGATAAGGATAGACATGCATATTGACGACTATTCTTTCGGTTCGATGACAGTGGACGGGAATACCTACACGTCGGACCTGATCGTTTTTCCCGACAAGATCAAGTCAAGCTGGTGGCGCGTTGAGGGACATTCTTTATGTATGGAGGACCTTGACGAGGTCTTAGAGTATGGACCCGAAGTTCTGGTTATCGGCAAAGGCGCTTCGGGCTGTATGGATGTCCCTGAGCCTACAAAAGAAACTCTTGAAGAGAAAAACATCGAGGTCATTGAAGGGAATACGGGCGAAGTCTACCGGGTCTTTAATGACCAGATTAAAAAAGGCAGAAGAGCCGTAGGAGCGTTCCACCTTACCTGTTAGTTCTGTCATTCCGAGCGAGTGACCCCGAGCTTGTCGAGGGGGAACGAGTCGAGGAATCTAGATCCCTCGCTTTGCTCGGGATGACAAGAGGAAAATATGATGAGAAGATCAGGTACCGCACACCTGCCGCTTCACGGGGGCAAAGCGCCAAGATGGCTCTTCGACAGAATGACACTTCTTGCCCGCGAGATAAGCCTTGTCCTGTGCCATGAGCTGGGAAGAGAGGAATTTTTTAAAAAACTCGCGGACCCTTTCTGGTTCCAGGCCTTCGGTTGTATCCTCGGATTTGACTGGCATTCATCGGGCCTTACTACGACCGTCTGCGGCGCTCTTAAAGAAGGACTCAAAGACATAAAAAAAGATTTGGGCATTTTTGTCTGCGGGGGCAAGGGCGGCACCTCCCGCAAAACTCCTCTGGAAATAAGAGAACTTGGGCAGAGGCGGCTCATCAAGCCGGATCCGGAAAAACTAGTCTACGCGAGCCGCATGTCCGCTAAAGTCGATAATACCGCTCTACAGGACGGCTACCAACTTTATCACCACACCTTCATTGTTGACATGAGAGGCCACTGGGTCGTTATCCAGCAGGGCATGAACGAAAACACGCGTTGGGCCAGGCGCTATCACTGGTTGGGGGAAAACGTAGAGGATTTCGTGTGCGAGCCTCATAAAGGCATTATCTGTGATCATACCGGCAAACCCCTTAACATGGTGGCCAAAGAGAGCGAAAGCGCCAGAAACACAAGCGCCGAGATTTCCCGCCAAAACCCCGAAAAAATCGTTAAAGAATATAAACGCATAGAGTCTTTGAAACTCCCTTCCCATCACGATGTGAAGTACAAGGACATAAGACCCGAGAACTTGAGAAAAATCCTGCTAAAGACATATGACATCAAACCGCAGAACTTTGAAGGGCTTTTAGGAACGCAGGGTGTAGGCCCCGGAACCATAAGGGCCCTTGCCCTTATCTCGGAACTTGTTTACGGAGAAAAGCCGAGTTTCAAGGATCCAGTAAGGTTCAGTTTCGCGCACGGTGGAAAAGACGGCCATCCATATCCAGTTAACCGTGCAGTATATGACTCGTCCATACAGTTTCTTAGAGACGCTATCTCAAAAGCCAGGATAGGGTCGACTGAGAAGATGAAGGCGTTTAAAAGATTAGGCGCGTTTGAACGCTAAAGATATGAATACCTGCATAAATTGCGGTAAAAAATCGATTCTCATTTCTGAATTCCTGGGTGTATGCCTTGAATGTATCCGCGAAAAGTTCAATAAAGTTTCAGAACACATAAAAGAAGTGCACCGAAAAACGAGAGAAGAATTCGGCCTGCCCCCAGAGACTCCCAAGGACTCCAAGGGAATAAGCTGTAAAATATGCGTTCATGAATGCGAGATCCCTGAGGGCGGTAAAGGATACTGCGGTCTCAGGAGAAATATTGGCGGAAAATTGATAGGCCCCACGAAAGACAAGGCACACCTATCATATTATCATGATAACCTGCCGACAAATTGTGTGGTGGGGTGGGTCTGCCCGGGATGCACGGAAGCAGGATATCCGGACTTTTCGCACATGAAAGGGCCGGAGATCGGTTACAAGAACCTGGCCGTTTTTTATATAGGCTGCTCGTTTAATTGTCTTTTTTGTCAGAACTGGCATTACAGGAATCAGTTGGATGAAGTCCCATCGATCACTCCGGGAGAACTTTTAGGTGCCCTTGACGACCGCACTTCGTGTGTGTGCTTTTTTGGGGGAGACCCTTCGCCGCAGATTCTCCATTCCATAGAGTTTTCAAAAAAAGCCCTGGATGAGAAGAAGGACAAGATCCTGCGCATTTGCTGGGAGACCAACGGGACAATGAATCCAAAACTGTTGAAAGAAATAATGGAAATAGCTCTTACCTCGGGAGGTTGTGTAAAGTTTGATTTGAAGGCGTATGATGAAAGGCTGAACTTTGCCTTGTGCGGCGAGACGAACAAAAGGACGCTTGAAAATTTTACTTCTGCTGCTAAATACGTGAAAAAACGAAAAACGCCGCCGGTTCTCGTCGCCAGCAGTTTACTTGTTCCCGGCTATGTTGACGAAAAGGAGATTTTTGACATAGCAACGTTTATAGCCAAACTTGATCCGTCTATCCCGTATTCTCTCTTGGGGTTTGGCCCGGCTTTTTATATGTCAGATCTGCCCCGGACTTCAAAAAAACATGCGCAAGGTTGCCTTGAGGCCGCCAGAAAAGCCGGCCTCACCAATATCAATATCGGCAACGTTTATTTATTGGGGGACGATTATTGATGAAAGTTGAATTTCCCTTTGACCCGATAGAAAGAGCAAAAGAAGCAGAAAGAATAGTGATGAGAGGCGAGGAGCGCCTGTATTACAGATTCAGGGGCGCGCCTTATTACGGAGGGATAGCGACCGCCGACGCGATAGGATGCACATTCTTGTGCGCATATTGCTGGAATTACGGCAGGAATCTAAACCCTGAGCGTTATGGCAGATTTTATTCACCGCAACAAGTCGCCTCGGAACTATTAAAGATCGCGAAAAAAAGGCTTTTCAAGCTTTTCAGAATAACCGGCTCTGAACCCATTCTTGGAGAGCCTTCTCTCAAGCACGTTACCGAGGTAGTCAGGATCATATTTGAAAATAAACCGGATTCAAGATTCATTCTGGAGACCAACGGTTTTGCGTTGGGGATCAAAGAAGATCTGGTTAAATATTTGAAATACCCGAATTTATTGGTAAGGGTGGCCATTAAGGGGACGGATGAGGATTCTTTTGAACTAGTAACCGGGGCCAAAAAGGAATTTTTTATTTACCCTATACGCGCTTTAAGGAAACTGCAAGAAGAAAATATACGTGCATGGCCGGCTGTGATGGGAGATCTATTTACTGATGACGAGATTAAGAGCTTAAAAGGCGTTCTGGAGAAAGAAGGGGTAAAGGGGGAGATCGAAATAGAAGTCTTGGAAAAATACCCCAATGTAATGAAGAACATGGAAAAAAGAGGGATAGCCGTAAAAAGGGAACTGTGATAATCTGATAACGATGCTTAAATATATTTTTTGTTTTTTATGTTTTATCTCGATTTTGTTGACTCAAACAACATACGGGGATGAAATGGAAAAAAATCTCAAAACACATGTAATGAAATTAAGCGAAGAGATCGGCGAAAGAAATTACGTTTATTACGAGGAATTGAACAAAGCTGCCGATTATCTCACGGAAGAATTTAAGAGATACGGGTATGATCCTTCCGCTCAAGAGTACACTATTGATAATAGAGTGTTTAAAAACATTATCGCAGTGAAAGAGGGAAAAATAAAACCGGAAGAGATCGTAATAATAGGCGCTCATTATGATTCAGTGATCGGCTCGCCCGGAGCGAACGATAACGGGAGCGCGGTAGCGGCAATGCTTGAACTGGCCCGCATGTTTTCCAAAGTGGATACCGAAAGGACCGTAAAGTTTATCGCCTTTACGAATGAAGAACCGCCTTTTTACCTTACCGGTCAAATGGGCAGCAGGATCTATGCCAAAAGCGCCCGCGAAAGAGGAGATGACATAAAAGCGATGGTCTCACTGGAGACTATCGGGTATTATTCCGAGGCGAGAAACTCACAAAGCTATCCTTTCTTTTACGGCTTGTTCTATCCTGACCAGGCGAATTTTATAGGGGTGGTGGGTA